>JAPXND010000061.1:2614-15284 GCA_033808695.1 Armatimonadota bacterium | reverse complement strand
TCTCTCTTTTCAATCGGCTTTTCCATGATATAAACATATCATAGGAACCAGCCAGTTTGTCATATAAATCAACAGGCGGCAATATTATTCCTCCTCATCACCTTCAAGAATCCATTTTCCTGTAAACACTGTGTTGGCAGGACCCATCATGTATACGTCCTGCTTGTTTTTCCATTCTATGTGCAGGGTGCCTCCGGGAGATGTTATATCTGCTTCCTCACGCTCAAAGCCATGAACATTTGCAGCAGCAATTGCAGAACTGGCGCCAGTACCGCATCCTAATGTTGGACCCACTGCGCGTTCCCATGTTCTGATTTTTATCTCTGTATTACTAATGGGAGCATACCAGTTAACGCTTATCCGCTCTGGAAAAAGAATATGATTTTCAATCTTTTCACTAACTGCTGGAATTTCATTCCAAAATGATTCAAGAGGTGCACGAATAAAAGCATGCGGAGATCCTACAACCACACATGTAACCAGAAATGTTTGATCTTCTAATTCAAGCGGAAAATCGATCATTTTGTCAACCAATACCGGTGATGGCAGATCTGCAGGATTAAATGATGGCTTGCCCATATTTACACGTACTGCAACAACCCCCCTGCTCTCTATTATCTCTGCTTTTCTTATGCCATTGCGTGCTTCTATAGACATATTGGATTTTGTGCAAATACCGTTTTTATATGCATATATCGCAGCGCATCTCAATCCGTTTCCGCAGGAATCTTCTGAACCATCAGGATTGAACATTCTCATTCTCAGGTCAGCTGTGTTGGAACGAAGAATAACCAGCAGACCATCTGAACCAACTCCAAAATGCCGTTTTCCCATTCTCACTGCAAGCAAAGACCAATTCATTGGCGGTAAATCAGAAGCATCTATAAGCACAAAGTTGTTGCCTATTGCCTCCATTTTAGTAAAATCAAGATATTCCATTCTATTAGCTTTCAAATCAATCTCTTACCCGCAGCATGTACACAACCCACTCCACCAAATAAATAATCGATAATTGGAGAATAATTGCTAATAGAAAGATAATTACACCAATTGCAATTGTAGCTGGGGGAATTGATCTATCTATTACATCTATAATCCACCATACTATCAATAGAAAAAAACAAATCAACGAGATAATTATTGCAATAGGGGTATATTGAAATATAAAGGTTCCACCGAATAAAACCCAGCCGGTAAAATTCCACCATGTATTGAATGCGCGCACTATTCTATTGCAAACACCAAGCTTCATAATGAATTGCTCCTTTAGTATAAATTCGGCTTTTAAGCGCTTATCTCTTCAAAGTAATATTTAACCGTTTCAGAAACTTTATTAAACCATTTTCTATCTAAATCTGTCATTAAAAACCACCATGCTGAGGGACGATTATCAGTGTATCTCAATCCCTTGGATACAAGTATGGCGTCTCTAACAATCCAAAGGCGGGCAAGCTCTGCTTCATACACAATGTCTTTTATTGACTTGCGTGCATCTTCAGAAACCCTGCTCTTCTCCATTTCCCTTACTTTATGCTTAATGTTCAAACTCTCATCCATCATTAACCTTGCATGATTTCGTTTATCGGCAGTGTCCTTCTCTATTTTACTGCGAATGGCTTTTTCTTTTTCAATATCCTGAAGCAAAGAGTTCTATTCATCTCCACTTTTTCTTTCTTCAGATTCCATCTGCCATTGTCTATCTAAAAGCGGCTTCAACATTGTACGAAAGTGTTCACCCTTAGATATATCCATCTGCTGTGCTTCCTGTTTCAATGTGTGACTCAAATCGCGCAATCTGACAGATTCAGCTTTTAACGGTTCTGTATCATTTGATAAATTGCGAATCGTTGATGCAGCTGCATTATATTCTGAAAGCTTGCTCTCCCAGATTTCCGGCTGCCTTTCAGCAAGAAATGTCAGCAGTTCATCTATATTGTTGATATGTGATACTTCAGCAAGCAGCTTCTCCTGACACTTAACTATCGACTTCCAAGAGCTTCCAAACTCGACAGCTGTCATTTGCGACTGATTAGCTGCAGATGCGATGTGTGCAGGCAGTTCAAATGATGCATCCAACTCAGAAATAGAATCCCATGTTTGATATTTCATTCGCAAAATGGGATAAAAGTATTTGCCTATACCATTTTCCTTCATAATTGATGCCATTTTTACACATCGAGGTACATATGTAGATGCTTCTTCGTTAAGAACAAATATAAACTCACTTGCCATCATTAATACAAGGGTTATCGCCTTGCCTACAACTGATATGTTTTCACCAAAGCGCCCTTCAAGAATTTCTGCAAGCTGATCAACCGAATTTATAGATTGTCTGCACTCTATTGTAATAGGGTCATCCATATCTATTACTATCCTACCTCTCCGAAGGCAAATAGTTCCACGCCCTTTAAATGGAACGACAAGATCAAATGGTATGGCTCCATCCGGAAATCTATCTAATGTGTAAGCATCAGATCCTTCAACAGCAAGATCATAAGCGTTTTGGCACTTTTGATGTGTGTCTTTATTTAAAAACATATCCAACAGAGTAAATCGCAGCAATCCGGCTGTAGATTTGTTGAATTTAAACAATTCTGTTGCACGTGTTATTTCTAAGTTTTTAGGCTTGTATCCTAACAGCTTAGAGTAGAATTCTACAAGCAGACTGCAATACATATCAGCAATAGTACCTTCTTCATTGCTTTCTGCATACTTGTCTATCTCATCCAGCATTTGATTTGCTATTGTTCCTGCATATGCCTTATCCGCTTCAGCAAGTGATTCAATAGTATGATCAAAGCCCCATTTAAGGAGAGATTTTAGATGAGGAAGAGACTCCTTTAACAATACACAGCATGATACCTGACTGATTTCATCAGAATGCACAAGTCCACGCCAACCCCACGCCTCAGTCGCAATATCAACAAGCGCACCACGTCCACCAGGATAATCCCTTGCAATTTTATCCAGCTGAACGCCATATTTTGAAAGCAGATCTCTATATGGAATGGTTTCGCTGCCAAACAAACGGGAAATTTCACCTGCTGCAACCCACAAATCTCTGGTGGCGCCGTCATTATGCGGTAAAATAGACCATCCTTCTGGAACTGTATTAGCAGATATTTTAGAAAAATAGTCAGCGTCATGCACACCTGCTACCATAATATGATCGGAAAGGTGATTATCAAGATGACGCCGCAGTATAGCCTTCATTGGTTCATCCCAATAAATGGTCTGTCCCATTGCAAGAAGCTTCACTTCAGAAAAATCAGCAGATAAGCGGTTAACAAGCATATCTGAAGTAAGAATGTTTTTAAGCATTGTATATCCTAATTCATAATTATCATAGTTTTTTGATTTGCAAATTTAAACTGGATATAATGCTATCATACTGATTATTTTGGGTCAACAAAAGTATGTAAATCCACAATAAAAAATTAACTCTGATATAATTTTTTATTTAATCTTGCTGGAATGAAGTAATATACACTGTGTTTGGCGAATAATAATATTGAGGTGATATTATGAAAAAAATTCTAACAATAGCACATAGAGGATATTCGTCTATTGCACCAGAAAACACTATTACCGCATTTGAGAAAGCTCTGGTCTACAATCCAGACATAATTGAATGCGATGTCCATAGAACAAAAGATGGTGAAATTATTTTAATGCACGATGCCTCTGTGAACAGAACAACTAACGGCTCGGGAAACATATCGGAAATGACATTAAGCGAATTAAGAGACCTTGATGCAGGAAGCTGGTTCTCTGAAGATTACAAAGGTGAAAAGATTCCGCTTTTAAGTGAAGCTTTGGAATGCACAAAAGACAGATGCACGCTAATGATTGAGTTGAAAGCAGACAATATTGAATCTCAGGTTATTGATATAGTCAATAGTATGGGTATGCAGGAGCAGGTTTGTCTGGGATCATTTATCAAAGACATAGGAATAAGAATTAAAAAGCTGTCTGATATTCCATTTATGCAGATAATAAGCTACAAGTCAGAATTGAGTGAACAAGAAATGATTGATTTAATGAATCTACTTAAATCTCAAAATGCTAAATATCTATCAATCAACTATCAGCCTGTTACCCAAGAGCTTATTGACCGCACGCATGATTCTGGGTTTGGGATATCTGTGTGGACAATAGATGACAAAGATGAAATACTTCGAATGGCAGGTATGAATGTCGATGTAATTACAAGCAACGACATAAAAATGCTAAAAGAAGTATTAGATTCATAGCTGAGTTACAATCATCCAAAAAGTTGACACAGAGAGTTAAACTTCATTATAATCGATATGGTTTGAATTGTGTACAAAACTATAATTGATGCGGATTAAGCAGCATCATTATTGTAATGTTTTGCATATAATAGATCAATAATTATTAAACACTCTTTAAACGGAAGAAGGAGGAATTTCTAAACATGCTTCAATCAAATGAGCATAAATCAGGATTTGCAGCATTTATAAGCAAATCTAAAGTGCTTTTTGCAGTTATTATAGGAATAGTTGCAATGAGTAATACAGCATACGCAAGTGAAGCAATTGAGCTGCCATCTTTCAGCGAATTCCCTTGGATTACAACAGCCTTGTGGATAGTATTTGGAAGTGCAATTATAGGATTGCTTTTTGGATTACGTTGGTTCACTTCTCTAATGAAAGAGAGCCCAGGCTCAATAGGAATGCAAAATGTATCCAATGCTGTAGCAGATGGCGCTAAAGCATATTTAGCTAAACAAATCAAAACAATGATTTGGTTTGTAATTTTTATAGCAATAGGTATGATATTCCTATACAAAGGTGTAGAAGCTTACAATCCAGCAGCTTTTGGCAAACCAGCTTTCATTACACCATTGCCAATTCCATTATATATTGGAATATCAATCGCTTTTGTTTTAGGTGTGGCATGTTCATACATTGCTGGTTTAGTTGGTATGATGATGGCCGTAAGAGCAAACTGCCGAGTTGCAAATGCAGCGTTAACCAGCTATAAAAAATCCTTATATATAGCCTTTCGTTCCGGCGCTGTATCTGGTATGGCTACAGTAGGGCTTGGACTTCTCGGTGCATGTATACTGTTCTTTGCATTTGGAGAACAGACCATGAAGGTTCTTGTAGGCTTTGGATTCGGCGGATGTCTGGCTGCTCTCTTCATGAGAATTGGCGGCGGAATATTTACCAAGGCAGCTGATGTTGGCGCCGATCTTGTAGGTAAGGTGGAAAAGAATATTCCAGAAGATGACCCAAGAAACGCTGCTACAATTGCAGATAACGTTGGTGATAATGTTGGTGACTGTGCCGGTATGGCAGCCGACGTATTTGAATCATACGAAGTTACACTAGTTGCAGCTATCATACTTGGCGCTGCAGCCGCATTGACAGGTATATCTCCTGCAATGGTTCTGGCATTAGTTGTATATCCTTTATTGATTCGTGCAATTGGCGTATTTGCATCAATAATCGGTATATACACCGTTAAAGGTTCTGAAGACATAAACGCAGATCCAATGAAACCAATTTCACGTGGTTATTTGATATCTGGTTTTCTTGCAACAATTGGATTCTTTATCGTATCCTACCTTATTTTTGAAAAACAACCCATTGAAATAAATGGTGTTGTTATTGACTGGTGGAGATTTGCAGTTGCAAACCTAGTAGGAATTATCCTTGCTTTGGTTATTGAAAAGATTACAGATCAATACACTGCTATTGATAAGAAACCCGTTACCGAATGTGCAAAAGCTGCAAAATCCGGTCCGGCAACAGTAATTCTATCAGGATTTGGCTCCGGATTGGAATCAGCAGTATGGTCAATCCTTGCTATTGGAGCTGCAATTCTTGTCTCTTATATGCTGTTCCCTCAGCATGAGATTATGGCTGCCTATGGTGTTGCTCTTTCCGGTTTGGGATTGCTTGCCACCACAGGATTTATGCTTGCTATGGATACATACGGTCCTATTGCTGACAATGCAAACGGCGTATTCGAAATGTCCGGTGCATTAAAAGAACCTGATGTAGATCCTAATGCACATAGAATAGTTGCAAAACTTGATGCCGTTGGAAATACAACAAAAGCCCTTACAAAAGGACTTGCAATAGCAACTGCTGTTATAGCGGCTGTTTCTCTTTTCCATTCATTTACAACCGATGCAGGACTTACTGATATACGAATTAATCTTACAATGGTATTTGTAGGATTGCTAATCGGTGGTGCAGTACCATTCTTGTTCTCTGCTATGGCAATAAATGCTGTAACAAGAGCAGCATTCCAGCTTGTTGAAGAAGTAAGAAGACAGTTCCGTGAAATCGTTGGTATTATGGAATATGATCCAAGAAGCGGAAGTGACAAAGGCAAACCTGATTATCAAAAATGCGTTGAAATCTCAACTGCTGCTGCACAGAAAGAGCTTATGTCACCAGCTATACTTGCTGTAGCTTCTCCTATATTTGTAGCATTTACACTTGGCATAGAAGCGCTTGGCGGATTCCTTGTTGGAGCTATCCTTACAGGTCAGCTTATGGCCGTTCTGCTTTCAAATTCAGGCGGTCTTTGGGATAATGCAAAGAAGAAGGTAGAAGACGGAATGTTCGGCGGCAAGGGCACCGAGGAGCATAAAGCAACCGTTGTTGGCGATACAGTAGGTGATCCTTTTAAGGATACTGCAGGACCAGCTATTAACCCGCTTATAAAGGTTATGAACCTTGTAGCTCTTCTGCTTGCACCGGTTCTTGCAATCGGAATTTACATTTCACCAGCAACAAGGATAATTGTTAGTTTGGTTTGTGTTGCTGCACTGGTGTTTGCCGTTCTTTGGAGCAAACGAGGTGGAATTGATGTTGAATATACAACAGAAGCATCAAAGACAGAATAAATCATACTGCCTATAAAATAGTAAAAGCCGAAGACTATGCAAAGTCTTCGGCTTTTTTATATCAAATGGCAGCAGTCTCTATTAGAGTTTTTCGTACCAATATGCCGTGCAGGCGTAATTGCAAATACCCTTTATGTCGCCGTGCACCCAATTCTCTGGAAGGTATTTCTCAATAAAGCCGTCGAAGCTTTTCTGGAATGGAATATTGTCGGATATCTGAAAACGAACAACACTTGTAAACCCGTTGTTGTCTTTAATTGGAACAAGACTTTGGCATGCATATGCCGAATCAAATGTTACAAATGGCGGTATTGCAGCAAGCGAAAAACCTATATAATCTTCGGAGCCTGTACCATATGTTGACGGGTATTTTTCACCATCAACAAAGAACTTTTCATCGCCTTCTCCCCAATAGTGAAAATTATCAACTATGGGGAAATCAGTAATCTGGATGCCTTCCCACCACTTCACTTCAGGAAAGTCATCAGGCTCCCATGTGTTGTGTATATGAAGGGCAAATCCACAAAAACGTCCAATCCCTGCAATACGAATAACAGGCCAATCAGGCCATCTGTCTCCACCTTCTTTAAATCGTTCACGGTTTAGACCATTCCAATCTCCGGTATCATGCCACTTTGCACAGAAACGCATTGTCTGATCTGCAGTTTTCTCTGAAATCGGCTCGCTTAAAATCGTTATTTGCGGAATTATAGATTGACTCAATTCGTTAGTAAGCGTAATCTTCACGGACTTATATGGCATATAGAAATATGAATAGCATGTGTTTAATGCCATGCCCATAGGATATGCACGATAAGGATTATATCCGGGCGCACTACCAAAAAAGTCGCCAAACGGAGAGCTGACCGATGCTGTTTCATTTCCATCCCAGTAGATGTTCAGTTTAAGACCACGCATTATTTCAGTTCGTTTGGAATTAGGGATATTAGACAAATTCCATTTAAGCATCGTAATAGCGCCATTATTGTTATCAGAGAAAATCTCTGCAGTTTCACCGGGTTCTATGGATGCAGAATATTTGTGTGTTTTTTTCAAATCCTCATTAGGATATGGATATTCACCACGCTTCTGAAACGTGCGTTCAATATCCATCATACCAAAGTATAGAGCATTATCAATTTTATTATCATAGATGGGAAGCTCGGTTCCCTCTGGGTAGGTAGCATATGTAAACTGATAATAAGCGCCCCAATCCTTGCAAAGAACAATCTTGCAGTGTTTCTTATAAGGAATTGGAGAAATACGTATATGCCCTCGTGAAATGATTGGAGCAAGATTTGGAGAGTTAGGGATAAATGAGGCGAATCTTTCCATAAAATCTTTAAACGGTACATCAACAACCGGTTGAAGTTCATTATCAATATATATTTTAATGTGACCGTTACCACAGCTGCCAGCCATTATACGCCATATTACGCCTGGTCCATCCTCATCAAACACAACCCAGTCTTCGCCTTCATCACGAATTCTACCGGATGCATCATTGTTTGCTCCCCAGTTTATGTAGGTGTCTGTCTTTGCATCATATCTTGATGCATGATCAGTACTTGTTCGGCTGCCTGACTTTTCACCATCTACAGGTGGAATAGCAAGAAGCGAAAGATCAATAAGTTTATTAAATAGATTCTGATATGCAGATTTAGTAGATTCCAAATTATATACCTCCTCACTCATTAGATTATCGCTGGCTGAAAAAATTAAAACACAAATTAATACAAACACATATAAATGATTCTGCATGTTTCTATTCTCCTTAGATTTTGTTAATTCTTACAAAGAAGACTACAGATCATTAATGATACGAAAATTATCTATCCTTATACACCTTTATGCCTTCTTCGTAAAGGTCACCGCCATACATGTCATTGATTACAATAGCCGGAAAGTCCTTAACCTCCAACCGACGAACTGCCTCAACACCTAAATCTTCATATGCAACAATTTCACTTTTTTTTATGCACTTTGATATCAATGCCGCTGCGCCGCCGGTTGCCCCAAAATAGATTGCTTTCCACTGCTTCATTGCATCTACTACATACTGACTTCGCATTCCCTTTCCAATCATCCCCTTCAAGCCATTTTCAATCAATGCGGGAGTATATATATCCATACGGCCGCTTGTTGTGGGTCCCGCTGATCCAATCACCATTCCGGGTTTTGCAGGTGCAGGACCAACATAATATATAACCTGTCCTTTTAAATCTATGGGAAGGTCTTCACCAGATTCAAGAAGCTCAAAAAACCGTTTATGGGCTGTATCGCGTCCTGTATATATAATTCCGCTTATAGAAACTCTATCCCCCACATGTAAAGATTCAATCACGGCATCTGTTAACGGCGTTGTGATGCTTATTGCCTGAAAGGTATCCATTACAAAACAACCTCCTTATGCCGTGCTGCATGACATTGAATATTTACGGCAACGGGCAGGCTTGCGATATGACATGGAAACGATTCCACATTTACAGCAAGAGCCGTTATACTGCCACCAAGTCCTGACGGACCTATGCCTGTTTTGTTTATCAGCTCTAAAAGCTCTATTTCAAGCTGGGTATCTATAGAATTGCTGCTGTGCTCACCAACTCGTCTTAGAAGCGATTTTTTCGCAAGAATTGCAGCTTTTTCCATAGTGCCGCCGATTCCTACTCCAACTATTATTGGAGGACATGGGTTTGGACCGGCAGACTTAACAACATCAACTACAAACTTCTTTACACCGTCCACACCGTCAGATGGCTTCAGCATACAAAGACTGCTCATATTCTCGCTTCCGCCGCCTTTTGGAGCAATAACAATTTTCAGCTTATCACCTGGAACAATATTGGTATGAATTACAGCCGGAGTGTTATCGTTGGTGTTTATCCTTTGAATTGGATGAGAAACAATTGATTTGCGCAGATAACCTTCAGTATAACCTTTGGAAACTCCTGCATTAACTGCATCTACCAACAACCCTTCAGTGATGTGCACATCCTGACCAATATCAATGAAAGCAACAACAAATCCTGTATCCTGACACATCGGAACTTGCTCAGTATAAGCGATATCAGCATTTTTTATTAGCTGACTGAATACATCGCGTCCTACCGGCGATTTTTCATTTTGCATGCCATCCTTAAATAATGCATATATATCATCTCCCAAATTATAATTGGCAGATATGCATAATTTTGCAACTTCTTCTGTTATACGAGATGCAGATATTTCTCTCAAATGATTCTCCTATCACAACTCATGCTTTAACACAATTATTTGAGTTTCATCAGGCAAATCTTCCTTTGTAACTTCAAAGCTTGAACTATTAAGCATTGCAACATTAGATTTATTCTTGATAAACTCATCAACCGAATAAGGAACAATATCTACCTTATCTGTTTTATAGTGCATAGGTATTACAATTCGCGGATTCATTCTGCTTACCAGTGTATTAGCTTCGTCGGGGTCTATTGTATACTTTCCGCCAATTGGAATCAGCAGCATGTCAACTCCACCAATATTCTCAATTTCATCAAAGCTGAGCACATGTCCCAAATCACCCAGATGGCAAATGCGTATATTGTCTACATCAAACGTAAATATAACATTTTTACCGCGCTGAGCCCCAAATTCTGTATCATGAAAAGAATCCACACCTTTAACTCTAACAGTTTTTACAACTTGGTTAACCTTTTTGGTGAAAACTTCAAATCCTGCAGGAATACTATCTGTGTATGAATGATCTCCGTGGTCATGAGATACGGTAACTATATCCGCCGGTTCTTTTATTGCTCCACAATTTATAAATCCACCCGCAGATATCGGCATGTATGGATCGGTAATTATCTTAACGCCTTCATCAGAAATAATATAGAAACTTGAATGTCCAAACCATCTTATAAGCATATTATCCTCCTATATTAGAATATATTTATGCAAAATATTTCTCTATAGAATTCAACAATTCCACAGCAAATTTATATCATAATTATATCACATAGAAAAGCACAAAGGGAGTTGTGTAGAATTATTTACCTATACGCAAGACGAAATTTGCTATGCAATTACTTTGCATGCTGCTCATTCACATAAATGCGCGGAACCCGTTTGCTGATATTGCATAAAAGCTCATATGATATAGTGCCAAGTGATTTTGCAGCATCGTCTACATATATGGTTTCATTTCCCTGCTTTCCATAAAACACTACTTCATCCCCAATAGCTGCATCACCAACTGATGTAATATCCAACATCAACTGATCCATACATATTCTGCCAATTATAGGAACCCTGACACCATGAATCAGTGCATATCCATTGTTAGATAATCCCCTGCTATATCCATCTGCATAACCAATAGGCACTGTTGCAATAAGCGTTTCTTTCTGTGTGGTGTATGTTCTGTTATAACTTACTGGCTGACCTGCAGGCAGAGTTTTTAGAAACACAACCTTGGACTTTAGTGTTAAAGCCGGTCTTAGCTCAATATTGGAACACTTAGGTGTAAAATCACAATGCCCGTATAGCATAATACCCGGACGAACCATATTGAAATAAGAGTTTGATACATTCATTATAGCTGCACTGTTGGAAACATGCTTTATAGGAATATCAATACCATTGTTTGATATATCATCGCAAACAGATTTGAATTGAGCGAACTGCAGGCTTGTATATGTCAAATCATCTTCATCTGCTGATGGAAGATGAGTGAAAATCCCTTCTAAATCCAATCCCTTCATTTGCACAATTCTCTTCGCAAATTCTAATGATTCATCTGCAAATACACCAATCCGTCCCATACCGGTATCGACTTTCAAATGAACTTTTATTTTCTTTCCATGCCGCATTGCATAATCAGACAGCTTTTCTGCTATTTCTAAAGCGCAAACTGCTGCTGTTATATCATATTCAACCATTTCTGGTATTTGTTCAATAAGAATTGTTTGCAAAAGGAGAATTGGATTAGTAATCCCTGCATCTCGAAGCTCAATAGCTTCCTCAGGTGTTGCAACAGACAGCATATATGCACCGCATTTTATAAGAGTGCTGCTAACCTCAACTGCACCATGACCATATGCATCTGCTTTTACTGCAGGACATATATAAACGTTTGACCCAACCAGTTTTTTCACCTGATTGTAGTTATGAGCTATGGAATCTAAATCTATAATTGCAACTGTAGGACGCAACACAAATCATTCCTTAATCAATCAGTTTTCAAGTATTACAGGATTGCGCAATATACCAATTTTTTCTACATAACACTCCATAATATCACCTGGTTGTACCGGAGCTATTCCTTCTGGAGTACCGGTTGGTATAATATCACCCGGATATAGTGTATGATACTGCGACATATATGAAACAGCTCGTGGAATAGAGAAGAGAAAGCTGCTGGTATTTGATTTCTGACGAACTTCACCATTAACCCGCATCTCTATATCAAGCTCAACAGGTTGCCCTATCTCATCTGGCAGAACGATACATGGACCAACGGGACAGAATGTATCTATGCCCTTTGATCTTGTCCAGGGATTAGCGTTTTTGAAATCTTCAGACTGCATGTCTCTGGCGGTAACATCATTAACTATAGTGTAACCGGCTATATAATCCCACACTTCATCTTCAGGTATATTGCACCCGCATTTACCAATTACAACAGCCAGTTCAACCTCCGGATCGACTCTGGTAAGGTGTTTTTTATAAATAACCGGTTCCTCCGATCCTATAATCGATGAAGTTAGTTTACTGAAAAAAACCGGCTCCTCCGGCACATAATTTCCA
>JAPXND010000061.1:0-2604 GCA_033808695.1 Armatimonadota bacterium | reverse complement strand
GCTCTTTAGCATGTGCAATATAATTTCTTCCCATTGCTAATATTTTGGATGGATTGGCAACAGGAGAAAGTATTTTATAATCATCCGCCATAAACATGCTCAGCATATTATGGCTATTCAAAAAATCGATTGTGCTATTGAAAACTTCAGCGGAAAACAATCCCTTATGCATCATCTCATCCGGAGCAGTAAACGGGCAGCTGCAGGCTCCTGTTTCTATCAGCTGCTTTGCCTGATATGCTTCTGTAAAGTTAATTACATTATCATCTATCATTATGCCAATATAATTATTATTATCTATCTTATTCAAATATCGTATGATTTTCACTTTGATGCCTCCATCAATTCAATCTATGATATGATACCTTAAATTTAATTATACAAGCAAATCAGATGATGTTTATATATGGATTGAGTTATAAAAAGCGGAAAATTGATTAACTTATTGCGGGAGATTTATAGGTTCTGCAATAGTGGTAGCGGAGGGCAGACTCGAACTGCCGACGCACCGGGTATGAGCCGGTTCCTCTAACCAACTGAGGTACTCCGCCATGCACACATATTGTATCATCAGCAGTTATCAATGTCAAGAATATTGCATATATGGTTATAAATACTTTACTAAAGCTATCAATCCTTTGCCTCTGCAGCAAAACAAAAATCGTCAAATGTCGGTAGATAGTCGCTCCAGATTTCATTTCTTTTACCTTCAATATATTTCACAATGCTGATGAATGGAACATATCTTGGGCGTCTGGGTTCATGAATAAGCTTCATATTTGCCTGATCAATTAGTTTGCCGCCCTTTTTAGAATTGCATTTGCGGCAGCAGCAAACCAGATTATCCCAGCTGGATGCACCTCCCCTGTGTCGTGGAATTACATGATCCAACGTAAGGTCTTTCGTCTGTCTTCCGCAATACTGGCAGGTGTAGTTGTCTCGAATAAAAATACTTCTGCGAGACAATTTCAATTCCGGCATAGGACGCTTTACATAATGATGCAGTTTAACCACAGAAGGTGATTCCAATATACCATTAATTGTCTGATTGTTGTGGCTATGAAGAATTTCCGCTTTACCAAGATATACTAAAATTATAGCTCGTTTTGCATTACACACGTTCAATGGAATGTAGTCATTGTTTAAAACTAAAACTTCTTGCTTCATAAATAAAATATTGTGCCCCTTTCTATTAGTTAAGTAATGCTAATGTTTCTAACAACAAAAAACCCGCACAGTGCATACAGCACAGGCGGGCTAAGAGAACTTTTACCGAAAGGATCTTCAAACAAGGTATCTTCTACCAGTTTGAGGACACTTGCACTTAAACTTTTACAAAAGCATGTATGTCGAAAAATATTATTAGATATGCTTGTTATATCCATTAAAAATCCTTAATCGGTTAGCTAACAAATTTAATTATAAAATTATAACAATTGCATATTTTAAAGTCAATATATCACTTTAAGAATTAATTCTTATGAAAATGTGCTGTAAGATTAATTTAATATCATTATTTGCATAACAGAATCAGCATTGATTATTCCAAATAATAAAAAAGCTGAACCCTATTAGATATATGCACACACTTTAATGAATTCAGCTATCTGTTCTTATTTAAATACAAATCTTCACTTATAAATAGCAGAGACTTGCATGTCATTTATCTTAAACGAATTTTCTACCCATAACATTGATGAAATTCTGCACATCAAATACCGGATGGATTATCGGCTCATATTTCCATATCATTTGCTTAACATCCTGCCAGCATTGTTGTGCTTTTTCATTTTCATTCTGGGCGCGATATTTTAGCGCCTCTGCCAACTTTATGCATATATCTGCATGATATTTCAAATAATCCCAAGATTTGCGATGGCATAAATTTTCGCAGTTTATATTTGTTTCAATCGTTGGCATAAACTCATTTATAAGCGCTGGTATCCTGTTGAACTTTTCTGAAGCCTCCGGACTGACATCTTGTTTTTCACCACGCATATAAACAGGATCAAATAATACTGATAGATTTTGAAGATATTCCTGACTCTTTTTCCAATCGTTGCCGAAAGCTGCCTTAAAATAATCATCAGAAATGGCTGAGATATCTACATCGGTATTCCAAAGAGTTTTGCCCATTACTGTCATTGGCAGAGCTGTTGGCATGAAAATCCTCTGAATCTGACAGCTGACAAATCCATTCAGCCCAATCGATTTAAGAGCTTTCATATCTTTTGATATGATATCAGATATCTGCATAAATCCGGGATCATTTGCATAATCCCACATCAAGTGATAATCAAAATCAAAGCTGTCACCTTCGAACAACGATTGCCATTCTTTAAGGAAAGATACATTCATATCTACATTGCGTGTAAATTCCAGCTTATTCCTATTATAAGGCGGAATTTCAGGCAATTCAACGGCAGGTGCAAATGCCTCAGAATAAGTTCTCGTTATAGGTGCAAACATAAGTATAAATCGATCTTTATTGACAAACTTCTCAACTTCCGGAGGCCAAAGCAGATCTACATATATTAGAAAAACTATTTTTGTTGAAAGGTCAGCAGCAGAAAGCTTGGCATCAAGCTCATTAAGCATCTTCAC
>JAPXND010000060.1:0-15292 GCA_033808695.1 Armatimonadota bacterium | reverse complement strand
CAGCGTCAGATGTGTATAAGAGACAGCTTTTTCACTTTGACTAAGTATGCTTTCAATATCAGCTATTGGACTGAAAACAACTTCAAAAACCGAATATCCAATCTGATGCACACATTTTACCATATTATGGATAAAAGTAGATAGTCCTGTGATTATATGAGTATCAAGTTCCAGTCTGTTTGCATGCATGCCTACTGGGTCGCTTATGCCGGTTTGACCATCTATTGCAAAGGACATCGGAAGCTGGTGTATTATTTCTCTATCAGGAGGTATAACTATCACTCCTGCTGAATCTTTTAGGCGCTTTACATCATTTTCATTAACTTCTGCTCCTGGATCAGGGATTACATAGGTATTTTTTGAAACCAAACCTGTGATATGCTCGCCAGATATGGAAAGAAAGATGTTATCTGCTTTTTTGTTTGCCATAGTTTCAGCATTTGAGAGAGCGTTTTTTACAGATTCAGACACTGCGTAAAGATTAGTCGCAACCCCTTTAGTTACTCCACTGGTTGGAGCTATTCCGTATCCACAAACTGCTGCTTTTCTTGTCTCATCTAATGCTGCTATAATGGCACATGTTTTTGTGGAACCGATATCAAGAGCAGTGACAGAACATATGTCTGACAAATTTTACACCTAAGAATCCTTTTTTGAAAGAGAAATACGGGTTATTATATATCGACGTATGAGCGATAGGTTTAGGAATAACCTTCCACCTATAACAACAACTACTGCGAGAAATAGATCTACCCCAGCCTGTTCGCCGATGTATGCAAGCAGAATTGCCAGAAGTGAGTTAACTAAAAAGCCTGATACAAAAATATCTGATTTAAATTTTTCTTCTACACCGGCTCTTATTCCGCCAACAACTGCATCTAAACCGGAAAGTGTTGCAAGTGAGAGATAGCTAGCAAAATCTGCCGGCACAGTAATATTTGCAACATACACTATTATAAATCCTACTATAACTCCTATAAGAGGTAAAATAAATATCACTGTTTTGCTCCATTCTGTTCAACCGGTGATGCATAAATCAGAGATGTGTTTCCTGAAAATGCAGGTATTGTGAGATTGTCTTTTATTCTTATCTGAACCATTGTTTTTGCTAATCCATCAATAAATCGGAAGTTATCAAGCAAACCCCCGCGCATTTCTATGGCGCCAGATAGAAGATTCGCAGGTCCAATAGCAGTAATAACAAATGGCGGGCCCATAGGAACATCATTGATTTTTATAACTCCAGCTACACACCGTATTGCTGTTTTGCCTATTACTCTTTGCACACTTGACTTGTCGCTGATGGCTATTGCTTCTGCTCCGTTGGCAATCAGCTCATTAACAAAATCTCTTAAATCTGAATCATGTATAACATAAAACTGCAGAAGATTAGGGTCGGCATCTGCAGGCGGTGATTTGGGACTGTCGCGCAGAGTAATTTCCACGCCCTTGCCAGTAGCAGGCGTTAATCCTGCCATAAATTTTACTTTCTGTAATTCCTCATTTAGCAATCTTGACTGCTCGGTTACTGTTCCGCTTTTTGTTTCATAATCGCTTATTTTTTCTCGTAAGGTAAGTATCTCCTTCTGCATTTCCTTATTTCTGCTTTTTTCATCAATCAGAGCTTGCGCAAGTCCGGAAAATCTGGTTGTTGGTATACCGGCAGTGTTTCTTATACTCCATTGTGTTTTAAAAGCTGCAGCAAGAAGCATCCCTAGAACAACACTCATTATTGTTATAGAAATTATCCATTTATCATGTTCTGGGTCAAATCTCATGTTCATTACTAATGCCTTCAAAAAGTGATATTTGCGGGTATTGCTATAATAAGTATATTGACAGTTTACGAAAAATATAAACGATAATAATAAAAAATCATTTTTTATATTTTACCGCTGGCGCTTCAGGTGCGGTTACATCGATATATTCACCATTTTTTCTAAATCGCGGTATTTGGATTAATACCTGAGAGGCAATATCAATTTTTTCCTCAAGGTTAATAGGTCTTCCAATTATTATCTTATATCCATCATCTATATTCAAACACAATTCCTTGTTTTGGTCAACTGTTATTTCATCTATTTTGAATGGACTTGCAGAATTACTTAAAATGATACATTTTTGTGACGCCTCAATGATTGGATCTGTTATTGTTTTTCCTAATATAACTTTTTTTGGGGGAGTATATTTAATTACAGGAAAATCTTTAGGTTTTTCTTTTACTATCCTAAACGGCACCATACTTTTATCTAATTGTATGAATTTACCGGATGCTTCCAAAATTGAATACACTTCTCTTTCTGTAACACAAATAATGAGTTCTGAAGGTAATTTTCTGTGCAGCACAACAGATTCTATAACTGGATTTGATTCTATGTTAGCTATCACAGATTTAACATGCAGACGAAAAATGTTAGTTTCGGGTTGAATATTTGCAGCGCTGATTATATCACTATCCGACACTGTGTTATTTTGTGCAGCTGTAATTTGTTTGATGTGAAAAAATGGACTAGTTAATAATACAACAACTATTTCAACTAACAAACCAATAGCCAGAATTGTAATTATAAAACTTCTGGATCTTGATTTGCTGCGCTTTTTGTCTTTGTATCTGGGAGATGAAGTTATGCCTTTTTCTCTGCGCATCTGTTACCTTTCAAGCGATAGTGTTATAAGTGTATCAAGTAAGTCAGAAAATTCAATACCGGCTGCTTTTGCTGACCTTGGCAAAAGGCTGGTAGGAGTCATTCCAGGTATGGTGTTTGTTTCCAACACATAAATTTCATCCTTTGCAGCAATCATATCCGTACGAGACATCCCTCTGCACAACAGTGTTTTATGACACTTTAATGCAAGCTCCTCAGCATATTTGTATATGGATTCTGGCAAACGAGCCGGCACAATTTCATCTGTTTCACCATCTGTATATTTTGCATGATAATCATAAAAGCCACTCTTGGGAACAATTTCAACAATCGGAAGGACTTGCAGCTCATCATTTCCTATAACAGGAACAGTTATTTCTGTACCGCTTATAAACTGCTCAACTAAAACTCTGGAATCATATTTATAAGCAGTATTTATAGCATTTGTTAGTTCATCTCTGTTCTTTGCTATACTCAAACCTATTGTGCTGCCCTGACAACTGGGTTTAACAACTACAGGATATTGAATTGTCCGTTCCACCGCCAAAACATCATCATCCAGATTATCTGATGGGTCAAGAGCAATTCCGGCAGGAATTGGAATGCCATCAGCTTGCATCATTTTGCGGGATGCAATTTTGTCCATAGCTAATGCACTGGATAATACTCCGGAACCAACATATGGGATATTGAGAAGCTCCAACATTCCCTGCACGGTTCCATCTTCACCATATTTTCCATGCAAAGCAATAAAAGCAACATCCGGCTTTTTGCTGGTATTATAGATTTCAGTTATGTAACTGAGCGGCTGTAATAGTAAATGGATATTTCTTTTGGCATCATCATATTCCACAAGCTGTGAACCTGAAGTATCAATTGCTGTTACATTATACTTGTTATTATCTAAGGCGTTTATTATCATGCTGCCTGTAACAAGAGATATTTCACGTTCGTCTGACTTTCCGCCTAAAAGAATTACCAAATTCAATCTGTCCATTCACTACAACTCCAAAATTAACATTGCTGCAGTTTATGCAGAATCTGTTCGCCTACAGTGCGTATATCTCCAGCTCCCATTACTAAAACCAGGTCATTTGGCTTTAAATATTGAGCAACCTTATCAACCATTTTATTTCTATCCGAGATAAAATGGACAGGCACACTGCCTTTAGTGATTTTATCTGCAATCAATTGTGATGTAATGCCTGGAACTGGTTTTTCTCTTGATGGATATATATCAGCAAGAAATACCGTGTCGGCTATCATCAAGCTTTCAGCAAATTCTTTAGCAAATTCCTTAGTTCTGCTGAACAAATGAGGTTGGAAAATGGCAATTATTCGTCTCTTGAGCGACTTTGCTGCCATTAGGGTAGCCATAACTTCTGTAGGGTGATGGGCATAGTCATCAATTATTAGAATATCTTTCACAAACCCAAGTGTTTCAAAGCGTCGTGCAGCGCCATGAAATTCATGAAGCGCTTCCTTTATTATACTTACATCAATTCCCAACTCAATAGATACAGCAAACGCTGCTAATGCATTTTTTACATTATGCAAACCCGGAACAGAGAGTTTAAATCTGCCGTAGTCATGGTTTTTATATACTACATTAAATTCCGGCTGTCGCGTTTCTACATCAATGTTTACTGCTTTACAATCTGCTGATTCGTTTAATCCATATGTGAACAGCCTATGAGTTTTTTCTATGTCTGATAATATCTTTCTAACATTTTCGCAATCCGTGCACACAGCCAAAAAACCGTTGTTATCTATCTGTGAAGCAAATCGTTTAAAGGCATCTATCACTCCATTTAAAGAACCATAAAATTCAAGATGGTCAGCATCTATGTTAGTAATTACGGCAATATATGGATTAATATGATTGAATGAATTGAATGCTTCACATGCTTCTGCGATAAAATACTCACCAGTGCCCAATTTAGCATTTCCATTAATCATATCTAAATTTCCACCGATGTATATTGTTGGATCAAGGTTTGCATGTTCAAGAATCATAGAAAGCATAGAAGTTGTGCTTGTTTTTCCGTGTGTGCCGGATATTGCTATTCCTTTTTTTATAGCCATCAGCCGGCCTAGTAAGTCGCCTCTTGATATGCATGGTATATTTTTCTCTTCTGCAGCTTTTACTTCCGGGTTATCTTTTGGTATAGCTGCTGACAGTACTACAAAATCAACATCCTTTATATTTGCTGCATCATGTCCCTGATATACTTTTATACCACGATTTCTTAATAACTCAATATGGGAGCCTGAACCCAAATCAGAACCTTCTACTTCATAACCCATTTGATTCATTATAATCGCAAGCCCGCTCATGCCGGACCCACCAATTCCAACCATATATACACGTTTGCCATTTGGCAAAGGATTATTCATATAACCACCAATTATAATTTAATTACGTTAACATTTCATCAATTAATGCTACAATCTCTTTTGCTGCATCAGGTTTGCCAAGTCTTTTGGAATTTTCCCGCATTACGTTTAGATCATCGGGATGTGCTAATAATCCACTGATTGTTTTTATCAATTTCCTAGATGTGAAATTATTCTCTTCTATTAAAATACCGCCGCCATTATCTACAATAAATTTTGCGTTATGAAACTGATGATTAGCATATGCGTACGGATACGGAACATATATAGAGGGAATACCTATTGCAGTAATTTCAGAAATTGTTGATGCTCCAGCTCTTGTAAGCATAAGATCAGCCGATGCAAACACTGGTCTTATATCATCAAAATATGGAAATACATAATAATTATCATAACCTTTATATGACTGAAAATACTGAACTTCTTTATAGTTACGTTCACCTGTTTGATGTATAATCTGAACAGGCAATTTTTGAAGCTCAGGCAATGATTCCATAATTACATTATTAAGTTTTACAGACCCCTGACTTCCGCCGTAGACAAGTAAAGTGAGCATATTATCACTTAATCCTAATGTGCTGTATGCAGTCTTTTTATCAGGTAAGTCTAAAAGCTCACTTCGAACTGGCAAACCAGTTAAAACAGTTTTTTTATCTGGGAAATATTTTACCGAATTTTCAAATGTTACGCAAACTTTTGAAGCGAAACGGCTTATCAAAAGATTCGTTCTTCCTGGAACAGCATTTTGTTCATGTATCAATGTTTTTCTGCCAGAAATAAACTGAGCAAGACATACAGCTGCAGAAGCATATCCTCCAGTACCCACTACTATATCGGGCTTAAACTTATAAAGTATGCTGCCGGCTTTCATAATTCCCGATATTAGTGTATATGCCACTCCAATGCTATCAATGGAAAGAAGTTTTTTTATTTTGCGCGTTTTTAATCCTTCGAATGGTATATTTGAAGCGCCAGCAAGTTTTTCTTCTATGCTTCCTGTTCCGCCTATATACAACAGCTCGCAATCTGGATGAGTAGATTTTAACTCATGTGCGACGCATATCGCGGGATATGCGTGTCCGCCTGTTCCCCCGCCTGTTAGCACGACTTTTATACTCATTTAATGCTCCCGGATATTTTGATACAGCCAACAAAATTCCTACACTAATTAAATTCATTACCAGTGAAGTTCCGCCATAGCTTATAAAAGGAAGCGGAACTCCTGTTGCAGGAAGTGAACTTGTTACAACTGCTATATTCAATAATGCTTGGCAGCATATCATGCAGGTAATGCCGCCAGCAAGTAATTTTCCAAATGGATCTTTTGTTCCAGAAGCAATTTTGATTCCTAAAACTCCAAATAGGATGAACAAAATTATAAGCAGTGTTGCGCCTAAAAATCCTGTTTCCTGACCTAATACTGCAAATATAAAATCGGTATGTTCTGCGGGTAAAAACATTAGTTTTTGTCTGCCTTCACAAATACCCATCCCCCAGAAGCCGCCAGAACCTAATGCTATTAAAGACTGGCAAATTTGATAGCCCAAACCTTCAGGATCACTAAACGGATCTAAGAAAATCAAAAGTCTTTTCATTCTATATGTTTCCATTAATACAAACATGGCTCCAAACACTAATCCTGAAACAATAAATCCAAAAATGTGCTTCATTTTTACGCCGGCTAAGAAATACATTATTAATATAGTAGCAACAATAACAATTGCTGTGCCCATATCTTCCACAACGATTAGTAGACATATCAGCATTACCGGCAATGATACCCATAGAAGACTTTTTAAATTTGTTACATCTTCACGCATTTTTGACAGTATATATGCAAGATAAATAATTACAGATAGTTTGGCAAATTCGGATGGTTGAAATCTGAATATTCCTTTTCCTATCCATCTCTTTGAACCATATTCTTCCAATCCAATAAAGGGAACAAGAACCAACAATAAAATAGTTGCAAAAAGGAAAACATAAACAAATGGTATTAATTTCCAATATTTAAGATAAGACATAATGATTAGCATCAATATTATCCCTAATATTGCAAAACTAAGCTGTTTGTTGCCAAAATAGCTGCTGTTGCCCATTTCTTTAAGCGCTCTGGGATAGCTTGCATCAAAAACCATCAACACTCCTATGGTAACAAGCATTATTGTAACGATAAACAACTGCATATTAATTTGTTTTTTCGCACTGCTTTCAGCCACTTAATTTCTCCGCAATTTCTTTCACAATATTCTTAAATTGGCTGCCTCTATCTTCAAAGCTTTTGAACATATCAAAACTTGCACATCCGGGTGATAAAACTATTGTATCTCCCGAAACGGCATGTTTCCAAGCGATTTCTACCGCGTGTTTCAGCGAATCAGCTTTTTCTGTGTTAAAAAATCCTGCTCTATGTGCAGCATCTTCTATCATATACCCATCAATACCGATTAAAACAACAAATTTAGAATATTTATTAAATGCAGCGCCCAATTCAGTATAATCATTGCCTTTGTCTTTTCCACCGGCAATAACAATAGTCGGTCTTCCAATTGCCGCAAGGGATGATATAGAGGCTTCAACATTAGTACACATAGAGTTATTAAGGAATTCAACACCATTTATTACAGCAACAGGTTCAAGTCTATGCTCTAACGGTGCAAATTCATTTAATGCATCCTGGATTGATTCTGCAGCTGCACCCATTATAAATGCCGATGCACACGCTGCAAGAGCATTTTCAATATTATGGAGCCCTCTCAGCTTCAGTGATGCGGTGTTGCAGATTATCATTTCTTTGCCAGATTCAGCATTTATTATCAATCCGTCTCTATAGTAAAAACCATCTTTCAGCTTGTTCTTTGTGCTGAATAATACAATTTTACTCTTTATATTATTTTTAAAACTCATAACCACAGGGTCATCTGCATTTAATAATGCATAATCATCACTGCTCTGATATTTAAACAATCGTGCTTTCATTGCAGCATAGGTCTGTATATCAGGATGACGATCTAAATGATCACTACCAATGTTTATCAGCACACCGATTTTTGGTTGGAATGTTGTAGTTCTCTCAAGTTGAAATGAGCTGATTTCGGCTATTATGATATCGCGTTCACTTGCCTCTGCAGCAGCTTCAATCAGTGGAAGACGTAAATCTCCTGCCACTATATTTCCAGCAATGAAAGTCTTCTGATAAGCAGATTTAAGCATTGCACCAGTTAATGCAGTTGTAGTTGTTTTACCGTTTGTACCGGTAATAGCAACAATCGGAGCCCGCGACATTCTATATGCAAGCTCTATTTCCGGAATAACCGGTATTCCAAGCTTATCTGCAGTGACTATTGCTTCTGATGATAGAGGCACTCCCGGACTTATAACTACATAATCTGCCGATTCAATGCCCTTATAAGCATCAACGCCTGTTTCATATGGAATATCTAATGCCTTGCATGCAGTTATCTGTTCATCAAGTTCTTCCGATTCTTTTTTGTCATGCATTGTAACCGATGCACCGATATTATTCAGCGCCTTCATCGCTGCCATACCGGATCTCGCCATGCCAACAATATGCACGGACTTGCTAACAAATTCTGCAGTTCCATCTATAGCCATATATTAAATACTCCTGAAATCATTAAAACCATGGCAGCTATTATAAATTGAAAAATCCAAAAACCGGCTACGATTTTTGTTTCCGGCACACCTGATAATTCAAAATGATGGTGGATTGGCGTCATTTTAAAAACACGTTTTCTTGTTGTTTTAAACGAAACCACCTGTATAATTACTGAAAAAGCTTCTATTATGAATGGCAGCGCCAGAATAAGAAATAAAAATTCGCATTTTCCAACAATTGCTATACCCGCTGCTGCTGCACCTAACGCCAAGGATCCGGTATCACCCATGAATATGCGGGCGGGATTGCGATTGTACCATAAAAAGCCTAAGCATCCGCCGGCAAGTGACCAGGATAATATAGTTAACGATGGATTTACGTTCATTGCCGTCATTACTAAAAATCCAAGCGCTATTAATAGTATAGCAGAAGTGCCCGCTGCAAGCCCATCAAGTCCATCTGCTAAGTTAAAAGCGTTCGACATTCCAACTATCATAAGAACCATTATGGGATAGTAATACCATCCTAACTGCAATATATACCCTTTCATCAAATAGACCCGCGTGGTATTATGGTTTCCATTGT
Organism: Armatimonadota bacterium; assembly: GCA_033808695.1. Classification (GTDB taxonomy): domain Bacteria; phylum Armatimonadota; class UBA5829; order DTJY01; family DTJY01; genus JAPXND01. Next base: position 6,046 of record JAPXND010000060.1, on the reverse strand, counting down.
AAAACACCCAAATCATAAATATGATTGCTATAAGGAACTGCAGTGCAAGTTTTTGACGCGCCTTTAATCCTAAACTTTTGCCTCTTAATACAATCAGCATATCATCAATGAATCCTATGACAGCAGCGCTTAGCGTTAATATGATTACTGCTTTAGCTCTTGAATCAATATTATGCAAAGCGATTATACCTGCAATAAATCCAATTAGGATAATAATCCCACCCATTGTTGGGGTTCCTTGCTTTTTCTTATGTTTTTCCGGAACATCTTCACTTATAGTTTGCCGAAACTTAAGCGCTGTTAGTTTTTTAATTACAAACTGCCCTAGAAAAATAGAAAAGAACAATGAAACTATGAATGCAATTGCAGCACTATTCATTGATTAACTCCTTAAAGATTTTTTCCATCTGCATTCCTCTTGATCCTTTGATCAAAATCAAATCATCAGCTCTAACTAATTCTTTAACAAATGATGCTGCTTCATCACTATTTGCGCACCAGTGAACATCATTAACCGGCATTCCTGCAGCAATAGCAGCATTCATTGTTTCTTTTGATAAATCACCAACTGCAACCAGAATGTTGATGCCATTTTCTAACACCCGGTTACCAACATCATGATGTGCAGAATGCGCAAAGTCGCCCAATTCAAACATATCACCCAACACAGCAATCTTTCTATTGTATCCGCTCATAGCTCCCAGCGTCTCCAAAGCTGCCTGCATAGATGCCGGACTTGCATTGTAGCAATCATTAAGAATACTACAGCCGTTTTCTGTAATTTTGAATTCCATGCGCATTGATGGAAGCTGAAAATCAGATAGTCCTGCTGCTATAGTATTTAGATCTGCACCGGCGCAATATGATGCAGCTGATGCAGCAAGCGCATTTTTAACGGAATGCATACCCATTACAGGAAGCTGAACAAAAATTGAGCCGATGGGCGTATTCAATGTAAAGCTGAAAAATCCCTGATCATTTGATATTACATTCTCGGCTGATACATCCGCATCTCCAACAAGACCAAAACTGACTGTATGAGCAGATGTTTTTTTGCATAGATACTCATAATACTCATCATCCTTATTAAGTATTGCATATCCGCTGACTGGCAGCAGACTAATGAGTTCAGATTTGGCGTCAGCGATTTTATCACGGCTTCCAAGTCTTTCAATATGCGAATCGCCAATATTGGTTATCACACCAATTGATGGCTGCGAAATTTCCGCAAGTCTTTTAATTTCCCCAATACCTCGCATTGCCATCTCAATTACACCTATTTGATATGAATAATCGAGTTTGAATAATGTCATTGGCACACCAATCTCATTATTGAAGTTCATCTCATTCTTCAGCACTTTAAACTTTTTATCTATAATTGATGCAATCATTTCACGAGTCATTGTTTTTCCAACACTGCCCGTAACTCCAATCATCTTTATATCAAACAAATTTCTATAATAACCGGCTGTCTCACCAAGTGCAAATAGAGTATCTTCTACTGCTATTATAGGAGCAGTAGATGAACTGCAAGCAAAATCAGGCTCTGACACTATAATTCCCGCTGCACCTGATGATATGGCAGATTCAGCATAAATGTGTCCATTGGTATTTTCACCAATTAATGCAATAAAAAGATCACCTGGTTTTATTGATCTTGTATCTGTACTGACTCCCGTAAAAATTACATCAACATCACCTTGTATAAGTCTTCCATTTATAACACTCAGTATATCCGATATTTTTAATGGTAACATTATTGACTATACTGCCTTGCTGAAATTATTTCTTTTACTACTTCTCTGTCATCAAAATGGATAGTTCTATCTGCAAACTCCTGGTAAGTTTCATGACCTTTTCCTGCAATAACAATCAAATCTCCTGGCTGAGCAAGATTAACGGCTTTTTCTATTGCTTTGTGTCTATCTGCTATTCGGTATAAGTCATTTTCATTTGCACTATTTATTCCAGAAAAAATCTGATCAATTATTGATTCCGGATTCTCTTTGCGTGGATTATCTGAAGTTATTATACAAATATCCGCATACTCAGAGCCAATTTTCCCCATCATCGGTCGTTTAGTCGTATCCCTGTTTCCACCGCATCCAAACACAAGAATAAGGCGTTTTTTAGTGATATTACGTGCTGCATTAAGAACATTAACCAAACTATCCGGAGTATGAGCATAATCAACAATAACATCAAAATCCTGCCCGCACTTAACTGATTCAAATCTGCCATCAACAGAGCTGACTGATTTCAATCCCCTTACAATGATATCAGGATCGATGCCAAATACCAATGCGGTACCGATGGCTGCAAGTGAGTTATATACATTGAACATGCCGCCAAGTTTTAGATCTACATGGAAATCTGATTGAAGCGCAGCAGCATCATAGGATATGCCATTTGCATTTACATGTATGTTTTTTGCCATAATATCTGCAGGATTATTTATACCATATGTTATTATTCTGCCACGTGATTGACTGCATACATCCTTTCCGCGCGGATCATCAATATTTACAATAGCTGTAAATTGTTTTGTTGAATTGACAGGATATTCATTGAAAAGCATCATTTTTGCAGCAAAATACTCATCCATTGTTTTATGAAAATCCAGATGCTCATGTGTAAGATTGGTATATACTGCTGCATCAAATTCGCAGCCTACAGTTCTTTGCTTGATAAGAGCATGCGATGACACTTCCATTGATACAGTTGACACTTTTTCTTGCAGCATTTCTGAAAAAAGTGATTGGATATCAACAGATTCGGGGGTGGTTCTGCTTGATTCAATCTGTTTATCAATTATCCAAGCCCCCATTGTCCCAATTATTCCGGTTCTTTCTCCAGCAGCTTTCATGATTGAATCTATTAAGAAAGTGGTGGTGGTTTTGCCTTTAGTTCCGGTAACGCCAACTAATTTCAACTTTTTAGAAGGATGATTATAAAACTGATTCGCCAGAATGGGAAGTATTGCACGAGTATCTTTTACATAAATAACAGGAACACCTAATACTGATGCATCAATACTGGCATTATTGCAGGCTATTACTGCCACAGCGCCGTTCTTTACAGCTATTTCTGCATATTCATGTCCATCGAAATTATCACCACGGATACATACAAAAACTGCGCCATTAACGATCTTTCGAGAATCATACACTATGGCGCATATTTCAGGGTCTACTGCTCCAACAGTTGTTTTTTCTGCAATTTGACCAACTAGTTCACTTAATAACATTTTCCAGCTCCAAGCATCAACCTTAATTAATCTGTGTCATTGGCAGAATTTGAGTGACCAGGAAGATTATCAGGTGGAACGCGCAAATGCCACATTGTCTTTTTTGCAACCTGTTGAAAAACCGGAGCTGCAACGGTTGCCCCATAATGCGACCCTTTTGGTTCATCTACCATTACCAACATAACTATTCTGGGATCACTAACAGGAAGCAATCCTGCAAACGATGCTATAAATCTATCTTCCATGTATCCGCGACCAGATGCTTTTGCTTTTTGCGCACTTCCTGTTTTTCCACCTACTAAATAACCTTCAACATGTGCAGTTTTCCCTGTTCCTTCATCTACTACTCCAACAAGCATTCTGCAAACACTTCTGGCAACTTCAGCAGACATTACTCTTCTAATAACTACTGGATCAAATTTTTCAATAATCATGCCTTCAGGTTCTCTAATCTCTTTAACAATCATTGGTTTCATAAGATTTCCACCATTAGCAACTGCAGAATAAGCTTTTGCCATCTGTAATGGTGTAACAGCAATTCCTTGTCCAAATGCTACATTTGCTGTATGAATATCAATCCAATTCTTCCAAGGATCAGGCCACCCTCCTACCTCACCCGTCATACCGGAATTCGGTTTTTCATATAGTCCAAAAGCAGTCTCATAACTATGGAGAATTTCTCTGCCGATTTTTAAACCCATACCTGCCGCTGCAATATTACAGGAGTGTTTCAGCATTTTAGCTACATTTACAGATCCATGACCATTTCTAAACTCACGCCCATGCAGAGAGCATCTAATTGTTCTTTTGCCAATTTTTTTGCTTCCAGCACAATTAAAAATTTCATTCACTCCAACCATTTTGGAATCCAAAGCTGCACAGGCAGTCATAGTTTTAAGAGTTGAACCTGGTTCATATAAATCAGAAACCGCTCCGTTCCGTCTATTCCTAGAATCAGATTTTAGGGGATGATTTAAATCATATGTAGGCATATTGGCAAGCGCTAGTATTTCACCGGTTTTAGGGTCCATCATAACAGCAGAAGCGCCTAATGCAGAATATGTATTATACGATTTGGCCAGCTCTGCTTCCATAGCATGCTGTATGGTGCTGTCTATGGTCAATACAATATCTTTACCATCCACTGGGTCTTTTTGATCTTTACTGGTGCCGGGAATTATTACTTTATTTGCATCTAATTCTGCAATCTTATATCCATTGGTGCCTGCCAAGATTTTATTATAGGATTTTTCTACACCTTCAATTCCTTCGCCATCGGTATTAGTATATCCAATAATGTGTGCCGCCATCTGTCCATACGGATAAATTCGCTTAGTAGTGGGCAGAGCATCAATGCCTTCAATTTTCGCCTGCTTAATCTTTTCACCTACTTCAAAGTCTACATTGCGTGCAACATAATAAAAACGTTTGCGTTCTATAAACTTCTCAAGCAGAGCTTTTTCACTTATATTTAGAATAGATGCAAGCGCTTTGGCTGAAGCTTTTTTATCTTTCATTATAGATGGACGGGCAGCAATATCAAACGCATCTGCCGTTATAGCAAGTTTGTTTCCATAACGATCGTATATTGTGCCGCGTCTTGCATGAATGATGATTTTTCTTACAGTGAGGTCTTCTGATTTTGATTTGAAGAATGGACCGCGAATTATCTGGAGATAGAATAATCTGCCGATAAGCAAAACGAAAATTGCAATAATCAAATATGAGAGTATTGAGGTTCTTTTACTAATAACTTTATCAAGTGACGGATGACGTCTCAACTTTAATCTCCCAAATAAACAAAACACAAACCATACTTACATTAAAATCGGCTCAAATCTATATTGAGCATATTTTGGTGGTAAATTTATTTCATTTACCACCAGCGCTACAAATCTAATCAGTGTTTTGCGCAACCTTGGGCTGATTATATGGACTGAGATACGCCATTTCTTCATTCTGTTTTAATTTGATTGTATTGGCAAATTTAGTTATCTCATCCGGTTGACGAAGTTGATCTAACTGCAGTTTCAGTCGATCATTTTCAAGTTTCAGCTGTCTAAGTTTTATATTAAGCTGCGACTTTTGATAACCTTTCTCCTGAACTCCGGCATAGGCACCGATGTAGATGTTTGCTATTACGCAAAATACACCGGCAATTAAGAGAACACCAACAATTGGGCTTTTAAGTAAAACGGCAAACAAACTTGGTTTACGTTTACTTCTTGAACGCCCATTGGTAGATTGAATTGAATTAAATCGTTCATTTGCTAACATTTTACTTGCCCCCTTCTATTTTAGATATATGTAATCTTCTTTGCAGAACGTAATTTTGCGCTTCTTGATCTCGGATTCTTTCTTATTTCATCTTCTGATGGAATAAGCGCTTTTTTTGTTAATATATTTAATTCTTTTTTAGCATTACAGGTGCAGATTGGTATATTTTTAGGACAACTGCATTTTCCTGTATATTTATTAAAAGTATTTTTTACAACTCTATCTTCTAACGAATGGTATGATAAAACGCATATAACGCCATTTTCGCTTAATAGACTAACAGCACTATCAAGACCCTTTTCCAGCGATTCCATCTCGTTATTTATGAATATCCTGATAGCTTGAAAAGTCTTTGTAGCAGGATGTATATTCTTTGTTCTTGCTCCTACAGGAATAGCTGATAATATAATATCTACAAGGTCTTTTGTTTTATGAATGGCTTTTTCTTTACGCTTAGCTGCTATAAATTTTGCAATCCGTGCAGCCCACTTTTCTTCACCATATCTATATATTATATCAGTC
>JAPXND010000059.1:0-15573 GCA_033808695.1 Armatimonadota bacterium | reverse complement strand
CCTTCTTAACTGCTCTTCTTTGCTTATGTGCAGCCAGAATTTTATCAGTACCACTCCATTATTGGTCAGATATGTCTCAAAATCGTTGATTTCCCTGTATGCCCGCTTCCATTCAGCCGGTTTTGCTAGCTTTTCTACACGCTCGACAAGCACTCGTCCATACCAACTCCTGTCAAGTATGCCAATCTCTCCCTTTTGCGGTACCTTTGACCAAAATCGCCACATATAGGGATGTGCCAATTCTATTGCTGTAGGAACCCCTATAGGCCAAACACGTACAGCACGCGGATCAAGTTTTTGAGTTATCCGCAAAATGCTTCCGCCCTTTCCGCTTGCATCCCATCCTTCATACAGTATAAGAATTGGTATCCCTGCTTGGCGAGTACGCTGCTGTAAGCCAATCATTTTCAACTGCCACTCGTCCAGCTTCTTAATTGAATCCTTCTTAGACATCGATAGTGTAAGGTCAACTTTTTCCAACATGCGGGTATCCTCTGTATTTGTTTAGATTCTGCTTTAATGTGTTCCAGCAAACTTATTTTACAATTATGCTTTCTCTATTTCAACAATGTTCTATAATTATTCCATATTGGCTCTTTATTAACAATCTTATCTGCTGCTTAATATAGAAATCATCATGGTGTTCGGCAGGAATTATAAAACAATACAATAATATTATAGCAGGATTAGCAGCATTCGTTTAATATATTTTGCAGCCATTACATTTATAAGGAGATTTTTTAATGAAACTCTGTTTATTCTTTGCAGTCTTGCTTGCAATATTCTGCACTTCGCTCTATTCAGAAAGCCTGCTGCCCATGCTTAACGGTCTTCCAACAATTAAAGACTACCAGGCAATGCGAAACTCCAGTTCCGACACCAATTGGGAAGATGGCAATAACGATGCACGTCCAATCCCCGCTGGTGAAACACTGGTTTTGGCTGATTTAAAGGGTCCCGGAAAAATTGTGCATATCTGGTTTACAATCGCCAGTAATGAACGGTATTATGGCAAAAAGCTTGTTTTAAAAATGTATTGGGATGAAGAACCTACACCAAGCGTGGAAGTTCCAATCAACGATTTCTTCTGCCAGGGACATGGAATAGATATGAACGTCAACAGTCTGCCTATACGTGTCAGCGCAGATGGCAGAGCCCGAAATTCCTATTTTGTAATGCCGTTCAACAAATCAGCAAGAGTAGAAGTTACCAACGAAGGCAAAGAGAATGTAGGTGCGCTGTACTGGTATATTGATTGGCAGAAACACAAACGGCTTTCTCCAAATACAGCATACTTTCATGCCAAATACCGTCAAGAATTTCCATGCGTCTCCGGTAAGGACTACCTTATTCTTGATGCAGAGGGAACAGGTCATTATATCGGATGCAATCTTTCCGTTAGATGCACAGAACCCGGATGGTGGGGTGAGGGAGATGACAGATTCTACATTGATGGTGAAGAAAAACCGAGCATAATGGGTACCGGCACCGAAGATTTCTTCTGTGATGCCTGGGGGATTAAGAAAATGGATGGATTGTTCTATGGATGCCCGCTGATGGAAGGGTTGGAAACAAACAACAAAACAACCGCTTATAGGTTTAATATACAAGATCCTGTTCCGTTTACTAAATCACTCAAGGTAACCATAGAGCACAAGGGAGCGCACATCATGGAAGATCAAACCTGGAATGGATATACTGAAAGAGCAGATGATTTCTCCAGTGTGGCATACTGGTATCAAATCGAACCGCACAAGGAATTCACTAAAATGCCTCCTGTAAATCAGCGGATATACTCCGCCTTGGGCATCGAAATTGAAGGTGAAAGCATGATTCCTTCCGCTGAATTCAAGGGCGGGGGTCTTGGCACACAGGATTTAGCAGGCTGGAGCGGGGGAAAACAGCTTTTCTTTACCCCGCTTGATCAAGATGCATCGCTGAAGCTGAAATTCAATGTAAGCAAACCGGCAATATACTCCGTTTACCTTGTACCTACTAAGTCTTGGGATTATGGCATCTACGATATACTAATTAACGGCAATCTTGTTAAGCGGAATATTGACTTCTATATGGATAGTGTTACGTTATCCAAGCCTGTATCACTGGGAAACCTTGACCTTTCTGCAGGTGAACACACGATAGAATTTGTGTGCAAAGGGAAAAACACACTCTCCGAAGGTTTCTACTTTGGGTTTGATTTAATCGAGTTAATCGAAGTTGCAGCGAAATAGTTCTTGCATACGCTTTGCTGTAAAGGTAAATACTGAAGGGCGGGTTAAGAGCGAAGGTTTTTAAGAAGCTCTACATCCGCCCTTGGTTCATTATTGATATAGGGTGTTTCAACAATTCCGTGGATGTTCTGCAGACTTGGATGATTAACAATCACCCTGAATGCCTCAATGCCTATCTTACCTTTGCCGATGTTCTCATGCCGATCTACTTTTGAGTTTCTTTCCAACATTGAATCATTAAGATGCAGTATTTTAAGCCTGTTTAGCCCTATCATTTCATCAAATTGAGCTATCAGTTGGTTGATGCCGTCCTCAGATGATACATCGTATCCTGCACCCCAGAGATGAGCGGTATCGAGACATATGCCTATTCTTTCATTCAATTCGGGCATTGTGTTTAGAATGTTGGATAATTCCTCAAATGATGATCCAATCGTATTGCCAGAACCAGATGTATTTTCCAAAAGAATCATTGTATTATTGTCATCTTCTGCAATAGCCGATGTAACGGCATTCCTAATTCGCTCTAATGATGATTCAAATCCTTCACCTTTATGACTCCCTATATGCGTAACCACATACTGCGCATTAATAAAGTTTGCTCTGCACACAGCGTCTCTAAGGGCATACATAGTTTTTGCATAGTTTTCTTCATTTGGGGATGCTAAATTTAACAGATACTGTGTATGAATAACTACTGGAGATAAATTTGACAACTCAATCCTACGCTTGAATTTTTTTGCGATTTTAGGATCAATTGGCCTCGATATCCAAGAGTTGGGATTTGCTGCAAAAATCTGTATAGATTCACAGCCGGATTCTAACGCTCTATCAACGGATTTATGCAGTCCGCCGATTGTTGAAACATGTGCGCCTATCTTCATCTATCCGCCAATATTAAGAATAAGCGCTGCATAGTAGTAGAATAACGGTGCGGCAAACAGCAGACCATCAAATCTGTCCAATATTCCGCCGTGCCCCGGAAGTATTGTCCCAAAATCCTTTATGCCAATATCGCGCTTTATCAATGATTCCGCCAAATCTCCAACTAATCCTGCACTTGACAGCGCAATACCAAGGAAGATTGAATGATACAATGGCAGTCCCAGCGGTTGTGCCATAATGACGCTCATAACAATTGCCCACAATACTCCAGCAATGAATCCTTCCCAGCTCTTTCCGGGGCTGATGTTTGGAACCATTCTATGCCTGCCCCATTTTCGACCGGCAAGGTATGCGCCTGTATCCGATGCCCAGACAACAAATGTAACATATAATACAAGCCATCCGCCAACTCTTATCTGTAAGTTGCCTCCAAATAACGGCATTAATCCGTTGATTCCATTTATTGCCACAAGATAACTGAACAGCCAGCCTACATATACTACACCGAGAAATGTTGCTCCAAGATTTTTTATAGGCGCTCTGTTTTTTTGCAGTAGCTCTACTACCAGTGATGTTATTACCAAAAGGGTTAATATGACCGGAAGACTGAATCTTGCTGATTGGAAACGCTGCATTGCGGAGAGCAAAAAGAGAAATGCATATATATAACCAACCCACTCCTGCGGTTCTGCGCCTGTTTTGCGCACTCCAAGATAAAACTCCCTAAGTCCTATAAGTGATATTAATCCAATGCCTAAAATAAACGGTATACCATCAACTGTAAAAACAAGTATTATAAGCAGCGGTATACCTATAATACCGCTTGCAAAGCGCAAAATCATATTATTTCCTTTATTTATGCATTAAGATTAATTCTTAATATATTATCATAAATTACACTTAAAATAAACCGATTATCCGACCGTTATTATCTATATCAATGCCTTCAGCTGCCGGCTTTTTGGGCAATCCGGGCATGGTCATTATATTCCCGGTATATACAACTATAAATCCTGCCCCCGCCGACACTTTTGCATCTCTAACAGTTATCTGGAAATTCTCGGGTCTTCCAATCAGTGTGGGATTGTCAGAGAACGAATACTGTGTTTTTGCCATACATATCGGATATCCGCCAAACCCCAATTCCTCTATCTGTTTGATTTTCTTCTGTGCATCATCAGTGTATAAAACTCCAGATGCCCCATATATCTTTTCAGCTATCCTGCTGATTTTGCACTTAATCGGCTGATTGTATTCATAAAGCGGTTTGAAACTGCTTGGCTGTTCAAGAGCTTCAAGCACCATGTCTGCAAGATCAATTCCGCCTTCTCCGCCTTTTGTAAATACGTCAGATATAGCAATTTTGTATCCCAATTCCATGCATCGATCATTCAGATATTTTAGTTCTTCATCAGAATCCTTTGAAAACTTGTTGATTGATACCACTGCCGGAATCCCATATCCTGTCATATTCTCATAGTGCTTAATCAAATTAGGAAGTCCAAGTTCAATTGCCTTAATATCCGGCTTATCTAAGTTATCCTTTTTAACTCCGCCATGCATCTTAAGAGCCCTTATAGTAGCAACTATTACTATGGCATCCGGAGATATGTTGCCTGTCCTGCACTTAATATCAAGGAATTTCTCCGCCCCCAAATCAGAACCAAAACCAGCCTCTGTAACTACATAGTCAGAGAGCTTCATAGCCATGTTAGTTGCCATCAAAGTGTTGCAGCCGTGTGCAATATTGCCAAACGGACCTCCGTGCACCAATGCCGGAGTATTCTCCAATGTTTGAACCAAATTCGGCTTAGATGCATCTTTAAGAACAGCTGCCATTGCTCCATGGGCATTTAGATCCTCAGCAGTTACCGGTCTGCCGTCAAATGTGAATCCCACCACTATTCTTTTCAATCGATTTTTAAGGTCAGCTGTGTCTGATGCCAAGCAAAGAGTTGCCATCACCTCTGAAGCTGCAGTTATATCAAATCCCGATTCACGAGGTATGCCGTTAAATTTTCCGCCTAAACCAATAACTATATCTCTTAGGGAGCGTTCATTCATATCCATCACCCTCTTCCAGGTAATGGTACGTGGGTCTATGCCAAGTGAATTCCCTTGCTGAATGTGGTTGTCAAGTAAAGCTGCAAGCAAATTGTTAGCTGTTGTTACCGCATGGAAATCCCCTGTAAAATGAAGATTTATATCCTCCATAGGAATAACCTGAGCGTATCCGCCTCCTGCTGCTCCGCCCTTAATGCCAAAACACGGTCCCAGCGATGGTTCTCTTATAGCTATACAGGTTTTTTTACCGGCTCTATGCATAGCATCGCCAAGCCCAACAGTCATCGTTGTTTTCCCTTCTCCCGCTGGAGTAGGAGTAATGGCGGTAACAAGAATCAGTTTGGCGGGCTGCCGTTCTGCAAACTGTTCCATTGCCGATGGCTGTATCTTACATTTATATCTGCCGTAAAGCTCTAAATCATTTTCATTAAGCCCTAATTCTTCTGCTATCTCTGCAATATACTTTGGATTTGCATTCTGTGCAATTTCCACATCTGAAAGCATAGTTCACCCCCCTGATTAAAATCTGCTTACAGATAGTATATCAGATTAACGCCGTATATTTACAATTTGTATATTGGTGTATATGATGTTATTATGAATCAATATGCAAATTCCATCTGAATATAAACAAAATCATCATATAAACTCATATATACCATTAGAATCTGAGAGTCTTAATGCCTAAAAGAGGAAATAAAGCCTCACTCAATGAATTATATGAATATCACCACAATATTAAAGGAGCTCCAAATGAACAGATCAGTTTCAGTGGTGTTTATATTCGTGTTAATGTCAATATTCTGTGTAAATGCTGTTTTCGCTGCAGATTTATCCAAAGTCAATGTCAAAGACTTTGGCGCCAAGGCAGATGGAATAACAGATGATACTGCCGCCTTTGAAAAAGCATTAGAGGCGGTAAAAGAGGGAAATGGCGCTGTCTTTGTTCCCGCCGGAGAGTATATGATCAAAACTCATATCTCAGTTCCTGCGAATGTAACACTGGAAGGAGTTTCAAACTACCCTCCAAACGGGCTTGCCGGAAGCATATTGCTTGCTGTTGAAGGCGCCGGCGCCGAAGATGGTCCGGGCTTCATCACCCTGCATACCGGAGCAGTTCTTAAAGGCATTACTATCTACTACCCGGAACAAACACCCGAAAACATTACGCCTTACCCTTGGTGCATAAGCGGAAATGGGGATAACATTGCCATTATCGATTGCATGCTTGTAAACCCCTATAACGGCATTGATTTGGGACGCAATTTGTGTGGAAGACACCTTGTAAGGAATGTATATGGTCATCCGCTCCGCAGAGGATTGTTTGTAGACCAGTGTTATGATATCGGCAGAATAGAAAACGTTCATTTTTGGCCGTTTTGGAGCTTTGGCCGCTGGACCCCGGAACAGAACGCTAAAATTGGCGAAGCGGTAGGCAGTCAGGGTGAAGCGTTCATCTTTGCACGCACCGATTGGGAGTATGTTACCAACACCTTTTCCTGGGGATACAAAATAGGATACCATTTCACAACATCGCAATATGGAGGGATGAATGGAAATCTTCTTGGTATTGGTGCAGATGCAACTGAAATTGCCGTGCTTGTAGACAACTGCAATACCATAGGTTTATTGATTACAAATGGTGAGTTTGTCAGCTTCCTTGGCGATAAACCAACGGAGATTGTTGTAAAAGGCACCAACAACGGCGTTATCCAATTCCAAAACTGCGCCTTTTGGGGGCCTGCTCATCAGATTGCAAATATCGCCGGCAATGGAACTGTATCCTTCAACAACTGCAACTTTGTAGAATGGAATGCAAAAAACAAAAACACACCGGCAATTGAAGTATCCGGTGGAAATCTTATGGTAAACGGCTGCAACTTCCATGTCTCTTTCTCTCCCCAAATAACACTCAAAGGCAAAACAGAGGGCGCTGTTGTTATGGGCAACAGAATGGCAGGACCGTTGAAGGTTGCTAATAGATCAAGAGCCGATCTACAAATGGGACTCAATATTATAGGCAAAGAATTAACTCGTCCGGTAGAAGCTAAAAATGCCATTGTTATTGATGATAGTGACAAATCGCCGGATGTTTCATTTATCGGTGATTGGCAATTTGCACCTGGCGGAAAAACGTATTATCGAGGCACCATGTGGACATCAGCAGGTAAGGGAGAAAACAAGGCGGTCTACACACCAAACATCCCGGAAACCGGGTATTACACCGTGTCGGTTTGGTTTGATGCAGATTACAACAATGATCATGCTGCCAATGCACCTGTAATCATCAAATCGTTGGATGGAGAAGAAACTCTCTATATCGATCTTCATACTATAAAACCTCGATGGAAACCGATAGGGAGATTCAAATTTGAAAAAGGCAGAAGCGGATCTATCACTTTTACAAATAACGCAGATAGAAATGTTTTAGCCGATGCAGTAATGCTTACACCTACTAAATAAGCAATAATATCAGTGCGAGAGGAATTAAATGAATAAACTGTATAACCTTATAATACTAATAAGCATGGCGCTTCTATTAAGTCATGCAGCATGTGCAGATAAAACCGCAATATCCAATAAATTCGTTACTGTAGCCGCAATAAAGGCAAACAATGTATATGTCGGCTTTGATGTAATTGCATCTGGGAAAACAGCAGCAGCAATCAGGTTCAGTTCTAACCAGCTTATTACTGCATCAAAATGCTCTGCTGCACCTGGCAAAAACAGCATTTCATTCAGTGGATTCAAAGCCAAATTTGGTTCCGGACTCCATTTTAGCGGTTCAGACAGCATCCGAATCAATCTCTATCCCGATGACCAATATCCTGAAATCAAGTTCGATCTCAGCATTCAAGCATTCGATCCAGTAAAATGGCAGAAAATAGCAGGAAAACAACCATTTCATTTCCTTGCGCTCTATATGCCCAATGCAGAAGTATGGCATCAGTGCGGTTGGCTTAACGAAACCCCGGTTGCCGATCCTTTTCCATTGCTGCTGGATGTTCATGTTGGCAGCCCTGAAATATCGGCATACAAGTATAATCGCAACTGGAGCTATACCGTCCCGTTAGGAGGACATCCGGTGCCTGTAATCGGTCTATGGGCGCCAAAATCATCTCATTATGTTGGCTATGAGTTTCAATCTACAAGACTGCAGGACAATTCTGAAAAAGATATAGCTACGGGCTATTGCTGGGGAGATGGAAAAGCCGAAACACGCAAACCCAATCCTGCACAATTTACGGCGCTTGTCTATCCTCACGGTGGGAAAGGCTATCAGTCGCTGGAATTCCCAAAAGTCGGAAGCAGGCTTAAATCCCAATTTGTGCTGCTGTGGAGTCTTAACTTGCCCGCATCACAGGATCCTAACAGAATGTTCTACTCATATATCTGGAACCAATATGCCGATCTTCTTCCCCCTGTTGAAACAAGAGTAGATCTATCCTGGATTCCCGGAAATGTCAAAATGCAGGATTTCAGCGTTCCAAATGGTGATGGAAGAATAGTAAGAGGCGTTGAAGCTAACTATCAGGTGCCCGGTTCTAAACAAATCATCGCATGGCATTCTTACATAGAGGATGAAGTAACTGCAGCCAAAATCGCTGGTGAAACAAATATTGTTGATGCTGCAATAAAAGATGCAGAGACTCTTATTTCACTTGCCAAGCGCTCAACCATAAAAGGCGATAAGTGCGTTTATTGGGAAAAACCGCTTGAAGGCCGTTGGACCGATGAGTGGGGCGGTGATCCCGTAAAATCCATTCAAAACTCCGATACATTTGCGGCAGGAAGGCTCCTTCTTAGTCTTTACAAAAGTGATGGCAAAGAAGAATACCTCCCATACATCGATGGTGTTATGAATTGGGCTAAACACATAGGATGGACAAGGAATGAGTTTGCCGATGTTCCATCCTCCCCGTTTGCAATTGGTTCTGTGCTGAGTGTGCCGTTCCTTCTGGATTACTACATGACTTTCCGCGATTCATCCGATAAACAACACAGGGATATGGCGCTTCAGGCCAATGATTTGGTGAAAACCTTCATGTGCCGTCATATGTCCATGTGGTTGAGCGACAGCAATCGGTCAGATAATCTGGATTCATCATTCCTATGGGAGCCTACAAGCGGACGTGATTGGACTGGAGCTGCCTGCAGCAATGAAGTTTCCATGGTGCTGAATGTTCTTGGAATGGCAGCAGTGCATACAGGAGATCCTTTCCTTATATGGGCGCTTCAAGGCTCTCTGCAGCGATTTCCTCTGATGTATAAAGATGCCTATAGAGATTCCATTGATGATTACACCTCCGGCGATTTTACCGAAGCCTACTCTCTGTATAAAGGGCATAATCTGGAACCGGGAGAAAGGGTATCATTTGGCGCTATGTTCAGACTGAATATGCTGGAACCTGTCGGGTCATCTACAATCAGAGTGCTTGCCGGTGAAAAAACAGCTATGGCATTTAACAAAAACGGCGCACATTCCACCATTAAGGATTATCGATATACTTCAAATGGCAATCTCTCTTTTCAGTTGTCTACCGACCTTCCATCAGTAGATTTATCTCTAACCGTGCCCTTTGTTGATATCAGCAAAAAATCAGTTAGAGTGGAAAGCATCACCCAAAATTCTGCGCTTTGGGAACCCGATACACAGCGTCAACCAAAAGCATTCTGGTCTGTATTGATTAAGGGTCTTAAGAATGGCGACAGAGTTATCATTGGCGATCCTGATCCGTCTGCCCCTGTTTTGACGGATGCGGCTAAAATGTTGGAGCAATTCAATTTAATACATATGATTTCTAATTCCCCAAGAGAATATAACATGCTTACAGGTTATAGTGAAGCAGAGATGGACTGGAACAAATTAGACTCTTGGGTTGGCGCTCCCATAGGTAAAATATGGGCATACAACATACCGTTTATGATCAATACTGCAAAATCCAGGAGAATGGTTTCACATACTTCTACACTTAATAAGCCCATAACCAATGCATCTATGATTGCATTGTTATACTCCGCAGGTGATGGCAGTCTGCCGTCTGTGATTTTTGATGACGGCGCCCAACGGCAGGTCGATAAGTCTTTGGAGTCACTTGCCTGGCGTGCATGGCCGCCTATATATACCGCAAAGCTCCTTGTTTCGGTAGCGCCGACATCTGGAAAAGCTGTCAAAGGCGTTAACCCGGGCAATAGAGATATATGGGGTATATCCGCCATTTATGAAAAGGATAAACCGGAGATTATCAGTTTGCTTAAAGCAGGTGCAAAGCAATGGCAGAATCTTCAGTCTAAGCAGATTGATTTAGATAAACTGAAAGCGGAAGCTTCGGAGCTGCCAAGCGGATCTATAGCCATACTTCCGCCATCAAACAGCGGTCCATTCATGGATATCATGCAGCAGGTAGGATTGAGAAAGAAAAGTGTAATTCTTACGCCCAATCAATTAGTTGATGCCTCCTTCTTCAATGCCGAAAGATTTCCTGCAGCCATATATTCCGCAGGCGAATTATACGTCCATACGGTTAACTCCGATGCTGATGGCGCCGATGCATTGGTAAAATATGTCAACGATGGAGGAAACCTTTTCGTTGTTTCTCCGGGAGCCACATACCCGTTCTTCAGTGCAGAAGGACCGGGATTCAGGCGTGGAGGAGAAGAACTGGGAACGAAGCTTGGTATGCCGATTGATTTCATCTTTGAATCTGAGCTCCCTGAAGGAATGGTGTTCGAGCTTTGCAAAGACCAGCAGATTGGCAGCTTCCCTGAATTAGTATCATATCCCACCGGTGATGTTCGACTGCGTGGAATTGCATCAGACAAGCTGCAGGAAGGCTCTGTATACACTCCGCTATATAAGGTGAAAGGCGCAAGCGGGAAATACTATGGTGATGCTGCAGGACTGATAGATCTGCCGGGTGAAAGAGGCAAAATCCTGTTCATTTACGGTGCATTGATGGGGGATAAAGAAAATGGAGACAAAATCACCCAATCTGCACTGAAATACCTTATAGATACAGTTATGAAATAAGTCCTATCTAATATAAAACAGCACAAGGAAGGATTCAGGCGTATATGCCGGAAATATTCGATCAAAACCCTGAATCCTTTCTGCATTTTTCACATTAAAATACACCATGCTGTAATTTCAGCTATTGACTCAGTAAATCAATTAAGATAATATATGTTAATCACTACAAAGGAGAATCTATTATGCCCGCATTTATAAAACAGGTTATGTTTGCAGGATCATTAGCAGCGCTATTCGCTGTCGCTGCGCAATGTGCACCTGCATCAAAAAGTTCGCAAAATGAAACTATGTATATTTACGATTTTAATCCTTATATTGGACAAATAGAATCCTATGATGAGGCAATGGCTCTCGTTACCATGCAGGGAATTATCAATCGTGAAGCGCCTATCTTATATGTAGATAATAAACCCTTTAAGAGAACCGGCTACTGGCTGGATATCATGTCAAAGGATGGCAGATGGCTTGACGGACGCAAAAGCAGAAAGATAATGGGGTTGGAATCTGTATACAGGCTTGCATCCAAAAAGCTCAAAGGCGCCGTTATATGGGATCCTGAAGTCCCGGCTACCGTCAATGTTGCCACAACTATTGCTGGTGTGGAAGATGGTGTTGTGTTCAGTCCGGAAATGGCAGATAAATATCTTAAGAAATGGAATCTCCCAATCATCAAGGACCTTCGCGGTATGTTTACCGGAGAAGAAACCGGCAGCAAAAAGAATGACGCTTATAGATGGGCAATAAGAGAATACCTGGAAAAAGGGAAGTGCTCAACACATTTCCTCTGCCTCTATACAGATTCGTTCTTTGACCGCAATAATGGCACACTTACCTATAATGTTGTTCGAGACTGGGCGGTAAAGAATCGTGCGTTTACCTTCGATCTCTCCCCGTGGGGTGATGAAGTTCCGTTTGATGACAAAGAGCAAAAAATAGGCGCCGACCTCGAAACATATAAAATGATTCTTGCTGCAACAATGAAAAACGCAGCAGGCAAAGAAATGACCGAGCTTGCCGGATTTTTCAGTTTCCAAAAATACAGCAATATGCCCAACTATCCGGAAAGCAAACATGAACAGGTACAAACAGAATGGGAAACCGTTCGCCTGATTTCACCTTATAACGCCTATCAAAATACTGCTACGGAACTCAGCTATAATCAATCATTCCATAGCCATGCTCCTGTAAAACAGCTTAAGCAAAACAGACCTGCTGTTAAGAAAAAATTAGAAAACAAATCATACATCACCATTTTTATGGCGGATTATGATTCGGTTTATCCGCTCTATCATTTCTATCCTGATTTTTGGGATGACAAAGTCAGAGGTGAGTTTCCGCTTGCATGGGGAATCAACCCCAACCTGATTGAAACCTATCCGGACATTATCACTTATTACTACGAAACTGCTACACCAAACGACTATTTTGTTGCCGATGCCAGCGCAGCCGGATATATGAACCCCAATCTTGTTCAAAAGGAATACCATCCGCTGTTTTTAAAGCACAACAAAAAGTTCTATGAGTTGGCAGATGTTACCATTTCTGGTATGGTGCTTGATTGGGAAGCGCCCAGGGACGATGTAAAAGACCTATTCACCAAATTTTCACCCGATGGCTACGCAACCATCATCGGAACACACCTAGACCCGCATGTTTGGAAAGGCATGCCAGTGATTCCGCTCCTTGGCGCTGATCCTAACAACGCTCAATATACTGCCGATGTTATATACAACAACGTAAAAAATAGAAAGCCTGATGAACCCGGATTCTATGATTTCCGATGTGTTTGGGTATCGCCGTCACAAGTGAAGGCGTCAATCGAGCTCTTTGCTGAACAGCATCCGGAAGAACAGTTTGAAGTTGTAGATATATACACGTTCTTCGATCTGTTTAAGCAGCATTATGGAAACAGCAAGTAACCAAATTATGCATAGGAGATAAAAATGTTTAGATTTGCAAGCATTGTAACAGTATGTGCATTAGTCGCCGGAACTGTAGTTGCTGCACATTCGGCAAATTCAATTAAAACTATCGGCTTATATGCATTCAGGGCTGCACCTCAATACTACAAGTTTTGGAAGGCTTGTGGATACGACACCCTGCAGTTTATAGATCATGCTTTCTCTGAACCCAAAGAAAGGCATGAAGCCATATATGCCAACATTCAAAAAGGGATAAAGGATGCGCAAAAGGCAGGATTCAAAGTCTATGTTATAGAGCTTTCTAACATTGCATGCTACCCTAATTATGCAGAATATCCATCGGTTTTTGATTCTACCGATCCTGTCAAAATGCAGGAACGGCTTGATGATATTGAAATTGGAATAAAGAAGCTGTCTTTCGCTGACGGATTTGTATTCTTTGGCGGAGATCCGGGCGGTACTCCAAAACCGCTCGACCGCGATGGAATAACAGCATGGATGGAGATGGGACGCAAAGTACATGCAATGGTTAAGGAACACGCTCCAAAGGCAAAATATAACGCCAATATCTGGGCTACCGCACATTGGGATGATATTTACATGAATCCTTTCAAAGTAGATTTCTGGCTTAAAGAAGTTGAATATGGAAAATTGATTATCAATGATCCCAACTTCATAAGTAAAGAGATTGGTATTGAGTTTCCGCTGCATAACTTCTATCGATCGCTTGCTTTCAAAGCATACGAAGAAGCGGGAAGACGTCCGGAACCGTTTCCTGTATCTGTAAATACGGATATGCTCAAAGACCGCGGTGTAGAACGTATGTGGGGATGGGCGCATTTCCTGATTGATGAAGTAGATGATGGCTATACCGGTTATGCCGGTGGAAAAGTCCATCCGGCTCAGGCAGAAACTCGATATCTCCATAGAATCGTCTCCGATGCAAGAAGAATCGGCCTGAATGGCATAATAAGCAATACCGACAGCGAGCATTCCGCCATCGAAGCTATGAATGTCTATGCGTTTGCGCGATTCTGTGCCGACCCGGCAGCTACTCCGGCTAAGGTAATTGATGAATATGCCGGCTATATCGCTGATAGAAAATCCGCCCATTCGCTTGGACAGATCATCCGCTTCATCGAAAACAACAGCACATGGGAAGCAAGCATTCCGCCCAAATATCGAATTGCTCCACTCCCTTGCGAAATCGATTCTGCCGATGAAGCCCTTAAGCTTATGTCGGAGGTAAAACCGAATCCCAACCAGGATTTTCCTGTTCCGGAAAGGGCGGTATATCTCAACCGCCTTAATGACCGGCTGAAGGACATAGCTGCTTTAGACAAATAATCCGCTAAAATAAGAAGGGGAGCCTTAACAAGCTCCCCTTCAGTTAAGTATTCATATTATCTGATTGTTATGTGTTACGCTTCTGCATCGCCGTAGATGCTTGCATAATAATCCCAGGATGGATCAGTTGCAATGCGGATGTATGCAGCCTGTCCTGCATGATAATAATCCTCCGATGTCATACCGGCAAGCGCTATTCCCAGTTTTTTGTTTGAATCAAAAAAGGGTATCTCGGTATCAAGTGGAGTATCAACAAAACGAACTCTTATATAAGTTGTTAACTCATCATGAGATTTTGCTAATATGGCAATAAGATTGTTGATATTGCGTTCGTCCTCATCCAGATTGTCAAATTCCGGCACCTTTCCTGTCTGCAGTATTTGCAGATACGCACGGTCACCAATTATCAAATGCCTAATTGTTTCTTTTATAGATTTACACTCGCCATTTGGCTTCCAGTCCCACTGCTCATCATGCAAGCCTTCTAAATGCTTTAGGAAAAATTTTCTTGCCTGCTTAATATTATCAATGTAATCTTCAAGAGTAATACACATATATATTTCCTCCCATGCCTCTATATATTCATCTTACTTATCAAGCGGTTCTATTTGTTTGTATGACATATCTGCAGCTGTTTTTGCCCACTCGGAATCTTTGTGTATGGCGTTAGTCTTATTTGAAAGACAACTGCAGTTAGATGCAATTACCTTAAAAATCTCATTAGCAATAATAATATTTCCTACCGCATTTGTATGGACTCCGTCGTTATGAACCAGCCAGTCTGCATAGTTCATAGCCTTCCATAAATCTGCGAACAAACAATCGTTCCGTTCAGCAGCCTCAGCAATCATCTTGTTGTATGTTTCCGCAGATGGAATTGTTCCAAAGTTGAATGGCGGATATTTATCAAATCCGGTCATATAGTAGCAGTCTGCTAAAACAATCAGAGGATTGCAGGCAGATTTCACATTTTTTACTATTGTTTCCATCTCCTCCGCAAACAGCTCGGGAGGAGTGGCGCATCTCATATCATTCAATCCGTATGCCATCACAAAAATATCCGGATTCATATCTATTACGCGTTCCTTATACC
>JAPXND010000058.1:0-15592 GCA_033808695.1 Armatimonadota bacterium | reverse complement strand
ATATAGATAACATCAAAGGAAAACGCATCAAAAATCTCCTAATAGATTCAAAAGATATCGCAATGTTGTCAAAAAATCTAGCTACCATTGTTATCGATGTACCTCTTGAAATCAATTTCAATGAATGCAAATATAACAAACCAGATAATACAGCCTTAATGGAAATGTTTAAGAAACTGGAATTTAAATCTTTAATATCCAGATTTACTAATGCAGCGGAACAAAAACCAGTCTTAGAACAAATGGAACTTTTTTCACCAACACCTGCCAAACCTAAACTAAATACTGAATATAAGCATATCAGCACAATTGATGAGCTGAATAGTTTGATTGACCAAATTAACCAATCTTCAGCAATTGCATTTACATCCATTGCAGGAGCAAATAACAGCACAGATTCAATCATTCAAGCAGCAATTTCGTTAGACAATGGAAATGCTTTCTATATCAACATAAATGATTCAATAGATTTGAATACTCTAAAACCTATAATGGAATCAACTGAAATACAGAAGATTACATATGATTTAAAATCAGAAACAAAAATATTTGCAAAACATAATATTGAAATAGCAGGATCTAATTTTGATATCATGATTGCTTCATATCTGTTGAATCCATCACGATCTTCATATAAACTTGAAGATATAGCATATGATTACCTTCAAGTTGAATTTGAATCCGAGCCTGAGGCAAATGCCGTTAAGGAATTAATTAATAAATCAGATGCAATATTTAGGCTTAAACCAATACTTGAGGAAAAGCTCAAGGATAACGGCTTAATCGACTTATTTACCAACATTGAAATGCCTCTCGTTCCTGTATTAGCACAAATGGAGATGACCGGAGTAAATGTGGATATGGATTGGTTAAACAATCTCTCTGCATTATTAAGCCAAAAGATTGAAGATATTCAGCAGTCTATATATACAATCGCAGGAACAGAATTCAATATCGGCTCTACCAAGCAGCTGCAGCATATTCTATTCGAAAAACTTGGACTGCCTTCCACAAAAAAAACAAAAACCGGTTATTCAACTGATGCAGATACATTAAAATCATTATCGCCATTCAGTGAAATAATCCCCTTGATTCTGGAATACAGGGAATTAACAAAGCTTAAATCTACATATGCAGATTCATTGCCGAAGCTGGTTAATTCTGATACCCGTAGAATTCATACATCATTGAATCAAACTGTTACCACAACAGGCAGATTATCAAGCAGCGATCCAAATCTACAGAATATTCCTATCAAAACTGAAGCAGGAAGAGAAATCCGAAAAGCGTTTATTGCATCACAAGGAAATGTGCTGGTTTCTGCAGATTATTCACAAATTGAGTTAAGAATTCTGGCACATGTAAGCCATGATCTCGAATTGATTAATGCTTTCTCTAATAACATTGATATACACACAAGAACTGCCTCAACTCTGTTTAATGTTCCAAAAGAGAAAGTAACCTCAGATATGCGTCGGCAAGCTAAAACTGTTAATTTTGCTGTAATATATGGCATGAGCGATTATGGTCTATCTCGTGAATTGGGAATCCCTATAGGCATTGCAAAATCTTATATCGAAAGCTATTTCAAGCAGTATCCCGGCGTGAAATGGTATGAAACACAGACATTGGAATTTGCGCGTAAATGCGGTTATGTAGAAAGTCTTTTAGGACGCAAGCGTTACATGAATGAGATAAACAGTCAGAACAGGCAGATACGCGAGTTAGCAGAGCGTGCAGCAGTAAATATGCCAATACAGGGCACAGCAGCAGATATAATTAAAATAGCAATGATCAACATTCAGCAAAAACTGATCATGCATGGATTCAAAGCTAAGATGCTTCTACAGGTTCATGATGAACTTTTATTTGACGTTCCGAATGATGAATTAACAAAAATCATTCCACTCATTAAAGACTCAATGATAAATGCGTATAAGCTCGATGTTCCTATTGAAATTGAAGTTAAAGTAGGAAATGACTGGTGCACGGCTGTTCCAATATCTGCCGATGAAAATACTGCAAACACATAAAACAAGTATAATCTATTCAAGTATTATATCATTAAGATAAGGAAGAAATTGCACAAAAATTGATTGAAGACTTGCTGTTATGATGCTAATAAGATATTATACGATACATCATATTGCTTAAAATGGAGGCAATAAATGACCCCTCGTGAACGTGTTATACAATCCATACAATTCCATGATACTGATATAGTTCCATACACACTTACATATACTGATAATGCGCATGAGCGAATGGTGGAATTCTATTCTGATCCAGATTTCAACAGCAAAATAGGAAACCACCTTGCACGATTCTCACATCGCAAAAATACTCGATGGACACAAATTAAACCTGGTTATATGCAGGACGAGTGGGGAGTAATCTGGAATCGCACTATAGACAAAGACATAGGTGTGGTAGAAAACACAGTCATACCGGAGCCGACTGTTTCAGGATTGAGAATACCAGAAATCTCTGACAAACTCATTGCAGCATATCCGGATTTTATCAGCCAAAATCAGAATAGATTTCGCATATCCAGCATTGGGTTTGCACTCTTTGAACGAGCTTGGTCCCTTAGAGGAATGGAAAATCTATTGCTTGATATGATTGATTATCCAGATTTTGTTGAACAGCTGTTTGATGCAATTTTTGAGTTTAATATGGCAAATATTGATTTTGCATTGAAGCAAGACATCGATTGTGTGTTTTTTGGCGATGATTGGGGCAGCCAGTCTGGATTGATTATGGGACCTGCACTTTGGCGTAAATTCATAAAACCGGTAATAACAAAAATGTATCAGCATGTTCGTGCATCGGGAAAATATGTTGCTATACACTCATGTGGAGATGTAAAAACCATACTTCCAGATTTAGTTGAAGCGGGACTTAATATTTTCAATCCGTTTCAACCTGAAACAATGGATATATTTAATACCAAAGCTCTCTATTATGGAAAGCTCTCATTCTATGGAGGAATAAGTGTGCAGAATCTGCTTCCACACGGAACTCCGAATCAGATAAGAAGTGAGGTATCACATATATTACAACAGCTTGGACCGGGTGGGGGATATATAGCATCTCCGTCACACGATATCCCATCAGATGTTCCAACTGAAAACATCGCTGCACTTATTGATGTATTAATGAATCAATGAAAATAACCTGTTAGTCTTAGTTTTGCAAAACCTTGATTAACAGGTTATCAATGTTATATTTCTTTAGCTATAATTGAGAATCACAGCTGCCTGTATTTTTTAGAATCTAAAATCACGTTCGCCAGAACGAATTTTCCCCAAATACTCACTAGCTTTGTTTCTAACTCTATCATCGGTTATAGAACTCATTTCTCTATCGATTATATCTGAACCGAGCTGCCTCAACTCATCATCACCATAATCTTCAATAAATTCCTGAAGTGTAAGCATGGCATTTGGCTGGCAGACATTTCCTATTTTACCTGCTTTTGCCAAACTCATAAATCTATCACCGGTTCTTCCCTCACGGTAACAAGCTGTGCAGTAACTCGGTATATATCCGCCTTTTATCAATCCCTTAAGAATCTCCAATGGAGATCTATGGTCTTGTGTTTCAAACTGCGGTGTTTGTTCTTCAGTGCCTAACTTGTTCTGGTCTGCATATCCGCCAACACCTGTGCATGATCCAGCGCTTACCTGTGATATACCAAGAGCCAGAATTTCTTCTCTATACCCTACAGGTTCTCTTGTAGAAAGAATCATACCTGTATAAGGTACAGCTAAACGCAATATAGCAACAATTTTTTTGAAATCGTCATTATTTACTAAATATGGAAAATCTTTTGCGCTTACACCAGATGCAGCAAGTATTCTTGGTACCGATAATGTATGAGGTCCTACGCCAAATACAGCTTCCATATGCTCTGCATGCATCAACATTGCAACTGTGTCATATTTCCAATCATATAGACCATATAACACACCAAATCCAACATCATCTATGCCGGCCTCCATGACCCTATCATGAGCCTCAGTATGCCATTCATAGTTCCTCTTTGGGCCACCCCTATGAACTTTCATATAAGTTGGTTTATGATAAGTTTCCTGAAATAGGATGTAAGTACCTATACCAGCATCTTTTAACTTCTTATAGTCATCCACTGTGGTAGCAGCTATGTTTATATTCACTCGCCTGATTGACCCATTATCAAATTTTAGTGAATATATGGTTTTTATGCATTCGAGCACATAATCTAATGGACAATTGATTGGATCTTCTCCAGTTTCAAGAGCAAGACGTTTATGCCCCATGCTTTCCAGAATTCTTACTTCCTCTGCTAATTCTTCCTGATTGAGTTTCTTCCGTTTCATTGGATTAGATGATTGATATCCACAATATGAGCAGTTATTAATGCAATAATCCGACATGTAAAGCGGAGCGAATATTACAATGCGTCTGCCATATATATGTTCCTTTATTTTTTTTGCCAAATCGAATATTTCATTCATTATTATTGGATCAGCAACATTCATCAAAACAGCTGCTTCACGATGTGTTAATCCTTTATATGCAGCAGCTTTATCAAGGATTTTTCTTACTCTATTGATATCTTTTGCTTCTTCTACTGAAGATTTCAGCGTATCAATAATTTCGTCATTGCTTATAAATTCATTTGAATCCATCGATTTAGGATTATACATACTAACCTCCATAATTAGCTCACCTAATTTCCTTTGTTAAAGCAGTTTTTACAGACACATGTTTTACGCGTCCAAGTTTTCCAGTTAAAGCGCTTATCGAATCAGTTGTGCCGTCGACAATTATTGAGATTACTGATATTTTACGCTCACGATATGGAATACCCATTCTACCTACAATTATTGAGGAGAATTCGTGAAGTATAACATTTATATCTTCAGCGGAATTTATATCTTCAATAACAATTCCCACAACACCAAGTCGTTTTGTTACATCTGGGGCAGACAAAATAAAACCCTCCTGCAAACCGGCAGAAGGGCAAACGCGACAGCTATATTTTTGCGTCCTTCCGCTCGGGATGATTATGCCTTACGGTCAGAAATAATAAATCCAGCTGCAAAACTAATCTCACAGCTCGATAATAAAATTATAATTATAATTAACAAATTTGTCAATTATATATCCAAATAATGCTCAAATTAAACAAATCTGATATACTATATTCGAAAATAATTATTTGGATGAAAAATTATGGCAGAATTGTTGGCGCCCGCAGGAAATCTTGAAAGACTTAAATGGGCTGTGGAATATGGAGCAGATGAGATATACTTTGGCATCGAAAATTTTTCACTGCGCAGCTTTGCTGGAAATTTCAGCATGGATGATGCGCGTGAAGGACTTGAATATCTACACAAAAAAGGCAGAAAAGGCTTTGTAACTCTTAATATATACCCATTTTCAAATGAATTTGACGATCTAATTGATGCAGCTGTTAAATTACAGGAATTGGGCGCAGATGCCTTTATAATTGCCGATTTGGGTTTTCTGCGTGAACTTCGCAAACATAATATTTCAACAGAATTGCATATCAGCACTCAGGCTAACACAGTAAATTATCAAACTATACTTATGTATGCGGATCTTGGTATAAAACGAGTGAATCTTGCAAGAGAACTGTCATTCCAACAAATAAAGGAAATACAGGAAAACATACAGAATTCTGGAATAGAAACAGAAGTATTCATTCACGGCTCTGTCTGTTTCTCCTATTCTGGCAGATGTGCCATCAGCGATTATCTAACCGGCAGAAAGGCAAATAGGGGAGAGTGCACTCATCCATGCAGATGGGGATACTCATTAGTAGAAGAAAAACGCCCAAACGAATATATACCCGTTATGGAAGATAAAAGAGGGTTATACCTTTTCAATACAAAAGATCTGGCATTATATGATTATGTGGAAGATTTAATCAATTTAGGCGTTACATCATTCAAGGTTGAAGGCAGAATGAAAAACGCTCATTATCTTGCATCTGTGCTGCCGGTTTATAGATCAATAATTGACGGCAATTCTATGAGCGAAGATGAGATACAAATGCGTATTTCACGTGTTGACAACCGGGGTTTCTCAAAGGGATTTATGAAAGGCAGCATAACAGCAGACGATTACGAAATAGATAGCTGCAAATATAAATCAACATCCACTTGGATAGCATCAACAACAGAAAATGAATATGATGGCTATCGCATATGCAAGGTGAAAAACACAATATATGCAGGTGAAGAGCTTGAGCTGCTCACATCCGATGGGAAAATAAGCAAATACTGCTGCCCTAATCCATTAAAAACAATTGATGGAAGAGCAGTAGATCATGCTAACAATCAAGATACTATTCTGCTAGACAAAAACATTCCGTCATTTTCAATAATAAGAAGAATAAACAGTTAAATATATTTTATTTTCTTGCTTAATATAAGAATTTTTAGTATAATGCATTGGTAAACGTGGGGCTGTAGCTCAGTGGGAGAGCGCTTCCTCGGCAAGGAAGAAGTCGTGGGTTCGACTCCCATCAGCTCCACCATAATACACGCGCCCCATTTTGTTAGCAGAAATTATCTCTTAGTCTTATAGAAAGATACATTATGCACAAAAAAATAGGCAATTTATTAGTATTTGTATTTACAATAATTACAATACTCCATGTACAAGCATCCAAGGAAGAAAAACTTGAATCATCAGACATGACCCTGCCCGATGCCCTTGTGTGGGTATCAGCCTCTAATCCAAGTGTAACAAATGTATCAATTACATTCCCAAAAGTTATACCAACTCAAACAGCAGAAACATTGCTTGCTGAATTGTTAAAGGAAACAGGTTGGGCTGCTGTAAATATCCAAATTATCTCAGATGAACCATCCGCCGATAACCCCAACCCCATGACAAGCATAGAATTTGCATCACAGCAGTTGATTTTTACAGAAGATGGCGGATTTTTACTTGAACCCTTTATCAAAGCATTCCGCAGCTTCAAAAAATTACAAATTCTAATCATTACTTCACCTGACTTTGAATATGAAGGCGTAGGAAATTTCGAAAACAAATACATCAACATGGTTATGAAGTCATCACAGGGTTCATATAATTTTTTTATTGATATAATAAACCCAAATTTTACGGATTTAGGCTTCCCAAAAATTGAACAGCTAGATAAAAACGCAGATAACAAAACAACAACAGCATATTCTTTGATATTATTAATTTCTGTTATAATAGCAATACTGGTCTTTATACTTACCAAGAAATATATCAAACAAACTCATAAGCATAAATAGAGGGAATGTCATGAACCTGACAGATATTTTAAGAAAAGCTGTAGAACTAAAAGCATCCGATTTATTTTTGAAAGTAGATGCACCGCCCAATCTCCGTATTAATGGAAAAGTTACCGCCTTAGATTTACCCGTTACCAGCATAGATAAAATTCGGGATTATGCACACAGTATAATGACACCACTCCAGATTTCAAGGTTTGAAGATAAACATGAATTAGACATAGCCTTTACATTTGAAGATTTATGCCGTGTTCGATGCAATGTATATCAACAAAGGGGTACTCTTGGAATGGTGCTCCGGCTTATCCCGCTTGATATTTATAGTATTGATGAATTAGGTTTACCGCCAATTGTTAGAGATTTAACTAAACATAGGCAAGGATTGATATTAGTTACAGGACCAACCGGCTGCGGAAAATCTACCACACTAGCAGCCATGATTGACAACATAAATCTCTCCAAAAATTGCAATATTGTTACAATAGAAGACCCAATAGAATTTGTTCATCCGGACAAACAAGC
Organism: Armatimonadota bacterium; assembly: GCA_033808695.1. Lineage (GTDB taxonomy): Bacteria > Armatimonadota > UBA5829 > DTJY01 > DTJY01 > JAPXND01. Next base: position 7,769 of record JAPXND010000058.1, on the reverse strand, counting down.
AATTGTCAATCAGCGAGAAGTAGGTATAGACACCGAATCATTTAGCGATGCTTTGAAATATATTGTACGCCAAAGTCCAGATGTGATACTTATTGGCGAAATGCGTGACGTTGAAACTATGAATGTTGCTCTTGCTGCATCAGAAACAGGTCATCTAGTTTTCTCTACTATTCATACATCAGGAGCATATGAAACAATAGATAGAATAGTCAATATGTTTCCACCATACGATAAGCAGCAAGTCTGTATGCGAATGGCTAATTCATTAAAAGGAATTATTTCACAAAAATTGATACCCCGCGCTGATCAATCAGGCAGAATTGCAGCTGTAGAAATAATGATTGCAAATCCTACTACAAGTAAATTAATCGAAGAAGGGCGTGCAAGTCAATTATACCAGGTTATGAATGAGGGAAGTTTCTGGGGAATGATAACCATGAACCAATGTTTGGCTGGTTATGTTAAAAAAGGTTTAATAACCGAAGAAGAAGCTATTCATAATGCTGGCAACGTAACAGAAATGAGACAAATATTAAGGAATATCTAGCTGTTTGATAACGATATTATAGTCGTCTCAATTATATTTAAAACATTCAAACGGCTGTTATCAACAGCAGCAATGACATCCTCATGTTTCAGCGCCTTATCACTTATTCCTGCCGCATAATTGCTGACAAGTGCAATAGATCCATATTCCATACCCATTTCTTTGGCTAAAATTGCTTCAGGTGCACCGGTCATACCTATAACATCTGCACCCCAGTCAGCAAACATCCTCACCTCTGCAGGAGTTTCATATCTTGGTCCATCAACTGACATATAAACAACGCTTTTGTGAATTTTATATCCCAAGGAATCAGCTGAATCCAGAAAGGCTTCACAAATGACATTTGAGTATGGATGACTAAAATCAGTATGATTAAGCTCATCACCGATCTTATTGAATATAGTAACATTACGGCTTCGTGTAAAATCTATAAAATCTTTTACTATTGCAATACTTCCAGGTTCAATTTCTTTTCTCAGGCTGCCTACTGCTGCAGTAGCAAATATGTATTTCACACCATAATCTTTCATTGCAATCATATTAGACGTATGGTTTATCAAATGCGGAGGAGTAGTCATATTAACTCCATGGCGTCTCATAAACACCACTTTCTGGTTATTAATCTCAATTATTGCAGCATGAGCATCACCATATTCTGTCTCAATTGTTTCCCATCTGCGCTGAGTATCAGGTCTATCAATTCCAGTACCGGCTATAATTCCATAAAGCATATTTTTCACCTGCCAAACCATAGTTTAAATATTATTGCAGAATGTATAATGTATTTCAATAGAAATATATATATTTGCAAAAAATATGTTATAATATTGATGTTAGATTACTTACATATTACCACATAGGAAAGAAGTGATTTAAGTGACTATAAATCAAAACATTATTAATGCAAATGAAGAAGAAACAGAGGATATAAGCAAACATACAGATGATTTAAAAATGTTTGTTTCCTTTAAAGGGTTCCTAAACAGAATGGATATTGCTTATGTTTCAACATATCCGCCTCAACAGTGCGGTATTGCGACTTTCACTAAGGATTTACATTCATCTATTGATAAGTATATTCCATTTTCAAATCCTGCAATCGTTGCCTTAGTAAATGATAACGAAATTTTTAACTTTCCTAAAATTGTAAAATACCAAATCACTAAAAACAACCTTCAATCATATTTTGATGTAGCAGATATGATAAATGACTCTGATATCAAATGCGTCAGCCTGCAGCATGAATATGGAATTTACGGTGGTAATGATGGTGAATATGTAATAGATTTTATTGAACGTTTAAAAAAACCGATTGTTGCAACCTTGCATACTGTGTTATCTGAGCCTGGTGAAAATCAAAAACGAATCATTCAAGCAATCAGCGAAAAATCTGCAAATCTTGTGGTTATGGTGAAAAAAGGCAAAGAAATACTAATTGATAAATACGGCATACCTGAGGATAAAATTATAATCATTCCGCATGGTGTTCCCAACATTAATAGAATTCCTATTGAACAAGCAAAGAAGACTTTTGGAATATCTGGAAGACCTGTTATTTCCACCTTTGGCTTAATAAGCAGAGGGAAGGGGATAGAGTATGCATTAAATGCAATGGTAAAAGTTGCACAAAAATATCCAGATGCCCTTTATCTTGTTTTGGGCGAAACTCATCCTGGTGTAAGAAATCATGAAGGAGAAAGTTATCGCAATGAACTGATGCAAATCGTAAATGATAATCATCTGGAAAACAATGTAAGATTCAACAACAAATTCCTTGAAATGCCGGAGCTTCTTAACTATCTATCAGCCACAGATATTTATGTTACTCCTTACATAAATAGAGATCAAATTGTCAGCGGCACACTTGCTTACGCATTGGGATGTGGAAAAGCCATTGTTTCAACCAATTATCTATATGCAGAATCTGTTTTATCTAAAGGCAGGGGACTGCTTGTAGATTTTAAGAATTCTGATGAAATTGCCAATGCCATTATCTCTATATTAGATAATCCATCAATGCGTTCAGATATGGAAAAAGAATCATACGCTTATGGAAGAAAATCCAAGTGGTTTAATGTGGCAATAGATTATTTAGATCTCTTTAATATTGTTAACGATAAGTTTGGAGCAAAAAATCTAAAAAAATAGCATGGAATCATGTAATAATGAATTTTCCCAAGGTAAAATTAAACTTTTTGCGAACATTAACCGATTCTACAGGAATAATACAGCATAGTGCATACGGAATACCAAATAGATTGCATGGCTATACTACGGATGATAATGCCAGAGCGCTTATTGCTGCAATCTATGCTTATGAAGATGAACCGAGTTCCGAAAATCTTAAACTGATATATACATATCTTAGCTTTATGAATCATGCATACAATCCCGAGTATGCATTTCGTAACATTATGAATTATCAGCGTGAATTTCAGGATATCAACGGCACCGACGATTGTTTAGGTAGATCACTATGGGGATGTGGGACTGCTGCATCATCCAACATTCCTGAAGCAATGCGTTTATTTGCAAAATGGTTATTCATAAAAGCATTTACACAGGTTGAATTCCTAACAGGTCCACGGTCAAAAGCTTACGCATTACTTGGATTATACAATTACCTGAAGATTAATCCAATTGAAGATTGGCTTATCGAAAAAGGAACCTGGATGGCCGATACCATCAATACAGGATTGATTGCTCACAGTGACGAAGATTGGGTGTGGTATGAACCATACTTAACCTATGGAAATGCTATTATGCCTATGGGTATGATAGCGGCATCAGAAATACTTAAATCTGAAGATTATAGTAAATCTGCAGAAAAGAGCATTGATTTCCTTACAAAAACCCTTATAATAGACGGCAAGCTTGACCTTATAGGAAATGATGGATGGTATCCAAAAGGCGGAAAAAGAGCCAAATTTGACCAGCAAACTATAGATGCCGGTTATACAATCATTCTTTATGCTCTTGCCTATAAACACTTTAAATTACCAAAATACAAAAACCTAGCTTATCTATGCTATGAATGGTTCTTCGGCAACAATATATCAAATGTATGGGTCTATGATCATGAAACCAATGGCTGCTTTGATGCAGTAATCGAACAGGGTGTAAATCTAAATCAAGGAGCAGAATCGATTATTTGTCTGCTTATGGCGCAAAATCATATTCAAAAGCTATAATTTTCTATTTATAGTTTAAACAGATTGACAACTACATTTACAATTGATATACTTATGTTACTAACGATATACATATTTATAGTGTGTTAAGCTTGAGAGGAGGCTAAATATGCCCAGAAAAATCCTCGCAGTAGATGACGAGAAACATATAGTAAAATTAGTTCAGGTGAATCTTGAACGACAGGGTTATGAGGTCATAACAGCTAATGATGGAAGAGAAGCTTTACAAAAAGTTGAAGAAGAAAATCCGGATCTCCTTGTATTAGACGTTATGATGCCATATATGGATGGTTTTGAAGTCCTTCAGAACCTAAGAAGAAACCCTAGCACCAGAGATATTCCTGTGATTATGCTTACTGCAAAAGCTCAGGATGTAGACGTTTATAAAGGTTGGCAGTCCGGGGTAGATTGTTATCTTACAAAACCATTTAATCCTATGGAATTAATTTCCTTTGTTAAAAGAATATTTAAATCTATGGATGATGATGGAAGTGGCGGACAGGTTTACGACGTCTCTTAGATAATATATTTTATAACTTATACCACTTATATTTTGTGGAGGCAATATGACTTTCGACAATATTATATTTTGTGGTGGCAATATGACCTGCGACAATAAACCGAACCTGACTGGAGGTAATATGACTTGCGACAACAAACCGAACCTGACATTGGTTATTGGTGTTGGCGCTGGTGTTTTATTGGGCTTAATTGCCGGTATATACATCTATATTTCACCGAAATTGCGAGCTAATAAATCTGATGAACATATTCATGATTCTGCTGAATTGATTGCACAATGCCGCAAACACCTCAAAGAAATAGAGAATGGGCTTGCAACACTGAAATCTGAATCTGCGATATAATTCAATTCAGCCATTTACTAAACAGTCTGATATATAAGATTATCAGACTGTTTTTTTATCAACCGTTGAAAATCAATATTTCTTCTGCGGTACTTCAATTATCCATTTAAACCAAGTAAATTTGCAGGAAGCGCCAACAACACAATGTCCGATAATATATATTATGTTAACTATTGTTAGAACCAACCAAAGAGACCTATAATGAAGATCTTTCCCCCAGCAGCTATCCCAAGGGTTTAATATTTTCGTTATTATAAAAAAGATCATTCAGGCTGTCATTAAATATATCGTACGATTCAATAACATCCTGTATCAGCGGCAGTTCTGAAATCATCTTATCTGCAGGCAGTTCAATGCTGTCACCAACATCCTTTACTAACAGCTTGATGAAATTAGGTTTTGATGTGTTTACTTCAGCTTTTAATGAGATATTCCTTTGTATTCTGTTAATATAATCAACCAACCACTTAGCAATACACTGCTCAATTTCTTCTACAATATCATCGTCAGCAGCAATATGTATGGCGGATTCTATATCATCGCTTTCTTCTAAAATAGTTGATATATTGATAATCTTAGAAATATATACCTCTCTATTTGTAAATACATCATCGATATCTTCCAGTATATTTGTTACATCATTTGCATGAATACTAAAATCATGTTTAAGGTCAACACTACGGAGAATTATGTATTCTGGATTTTTCTTATCTGCATATACTTTAAGCATTTCATCGTATTTCTCAAATTTTTTTTTGATATTATTAAATATCTTTTTATTATATATATCAAACAACATTTAAATCTCCTTCTTTTTGTATTTTAAAAACCAGTATACATTTAGTATATATCAAATGGCTCTCCGTATTTTCGTGCACGGTCTTCTGGCAAATATTGATGGAGTCTACCGGGTGATGCTCCTTTAACAAAACTAGACTCTTCTTCTTTTGTATAATCAGGTAGTGATATCACTCTAGATCCTTTAAGTTTGTTTTTGCTTATTGCTTTTGCTACTCTATCTGTTATCATTATAAAAAGAGGGTATGGCCAAATAAAAAAGAAATCACTTCCATCCCATTGTTTTTTGTCTATTGCTTTTTCCCATTTATAATTATTTTCTGTCCATTCATCAGTTCCTGGTATTCTGCTGATTCCAGAACTAGGTAAGGCTACACCTCCCCACCCAGTAACCGATAACTCCCAATATTTAGGAATCTTTATGTTTTCTACCTGTTTAGGATGAAACCCCGGATTGTCTTCATCATCATATCTTGAGTCATATCCCTTCTTTATTATTTTCATTCTTGATATTACTGGTTTCAATATGTATCCGGTAAATCCTTCATCTGCTAATATATTTGCGGTTCTTTCGTTTACTAAACAGTGTCTGTATTGCGCCCATTCAAAATCTCTAAACCTTTTTGATGTAAACTCTACTTCCAAAATACTCTCTCTAATCATTGATGAATCAAATTCATCTGTCTCAGGATTCCCATACACTGATGAAGGGAAACGCAATAACCAAAACTCTTGTTCCATATTATATCTCCTTGTTATTATAATCTAAATTGATTCTTCATATTTTCAAGAAACTGTAGAATCTTTTCTTTTGATGCATTTGTATTTTTACTTTCGAATTCAATCCATTTTTTGTTCCATTTAGGATGAATTCCCGTGTTTTTTAATCTATGTTTCCAACGAGGAATCTTAATTGTATATTCTTCTATATCTAATCCTGCATTCTTAAAGAAATTATTATAATTAAGTTGCCTTGGTAAAAGGTGATGTGATTCTTTTAAATATGGATTAACTTTTAATTCACCTTTGAGAAATCGAATATAATGAGGTATTCCTCCTTTGATTCCATTAAATGCACCTGCACTAGCATAGGTAAATGCAGCATCCCATGCATAACCAGCATATAAGCCTGCTTTGTGTAATCTAGATTTAGATGATGCGTAATCATCTCTGCCTAATTGTGCTCTTACATACTTAGTAGCTCCGAATGATATATGGTCACCAATACCACTCCAAAACTCGGCATTTCCAATCAACAATGCATCTATACCATCAACGTAAACCGGCTTGACACTACCATATGCATCAAAGTAGTTTGCCCAATCTTCTGCACCCCATAACAAACCACTCGGGTCTGATCGTCCAACCGGATTGTTGCCGCAATACGCATATAGATTCAATCCGCCCGCATAGCCGATCGGGTCACGTGTCAGGAACCGTCCCTCGGCAGGATCGTAGTATCTATGGGTTAGAAGCATCAATCCCGTCTCAGGGTCGGTGTAATATCCCGACTGCGCACCATATCCATACGGCTCAGATGTTCCGGAGTTATATTATTTTGTCAAGGAACTGAAATTTATATTTATTATTCGTTTTCTTCAAAAGGCTGATATCCATCTGGCATGAGATTGATAAACTCTTCATGTGCAGAATAACTAATAATTGAATCTTTTGTTTCTCTATTTACAATATCTAATAATAAATATTTACCATCTGGCATTTCTATTCCTTCATCTATCATATCAAAAAATGAAAATAACACTGCAATCATAATATCTTTTATTGTGTGCTCAAATGCTTTTCTTTGTTCTTTCTTAGATAATGATTCGCGTAATATATTATATGTTTCTTTTTCATAATCACCAGAGAATTTATGAGGTTTTGAATAGATATACTGAAGAGTATTTTGAACTAAATCATCTATTATTATCTCCCGTAAATGTTTATGCATAGCAATCATTTCCTTTGATTCTTGTTCCATTTTTTTTATCTCCTATAAAGTTATTTATATTTTGAAATTGTTTCTGCTACTTTATCTATAACTTCTCCAATTGTCGGATTTGGATGCACTTTGCTCCACACTCTCCATTCATTTGTTAATATGTCATGTGATTTTTTATCAAGAGGTATTAGATTCCATGGATCATCTATTGATAAACCTTTGATGTTTTTAAAAAGATATCTATATTGCTGCGGTATCCAATGGTGTAATTCTTTGCCAGCTAAATCAACATTAAAATATTTTGAATATACTGCTCGATAATTCCATATACGTCTGCCGGCTATTGATAAAACATCATCAATATATCCACCAGGCAAGAACATAATATCAAATGCCATGCCGGCAGTGGTTTTTAAACCATACTT
>JAPXND010000057.1:0-15653 GCA_033808695.1 Armatimonadota bacterium | reverse complement strand
CTTCGCCTATACATGAAGAGGTCTAACAATGCACCTCTTTTGGTTCATAACTGGCGTTCCGCTTCCCAATATCTCAATTCTTTTATTGACCTATTGTAACTTTTGTTTGTTTAATGTACAATTTTTAGTTGTTTTTATGATTATATTCGCGCATATATTGTTCGTTATAATCAATTTGTTCGTTTTATAATTTTAATCTGCTTTTTGAATTATTGTATATAGTTTATTTCTATCGAAGTATAGTTGAATTATCTCAATATAACAAGTATTTACTATTAATTTAATATAAAGAAGTTGACGAATAGTATCCAAATCTTTGAATATTCTGGTATAATAGATTGTATTCAATAATATGGAGACTGCATAAATAATGTCGCAGACCGCAATAGATGAAAAAATAACTCTTAACAGCAATAACAGCTTTAGAGATAGAATAAGCAAGCTAAGCGAACAAGATATTATTTCCTGCTATCAGTGCGGCGAATGTACAGCCGGATGTCCGGTTGCGTTTAAAGCAGATCTTTCACCTAACCAAATATCGCGGATGGTACAGCTCAATCAGAACAAAGCGGTTTTGAGCTCCTCAATGATTTGGCTTTGTGTGGGATGTGAAACATGCGGCACACGATGTCCCCGCGGAATAGAACTCTCTCGAGTTATGGATGCACTCCGTGAAGTATCAATTGAGGAAGGCTTTTCGGCAGGCGATCCTAATATTAAAACTTTTCACAGCACTCTTCTAAGTTCTGTTCAGCGTGGCGGACGCATACACGAAATAAGCATGCTTGCAGAATATAAAATACGCACACTAGATTTGTTCTCAGATATTTTTATGGGCTTGCAAATGTTTCTTAAAGGAAAGCTTGCAATTGAACCCAGCAGCATAAAAGGGCTTAAGGATATTAAGCGTATGTTTAAAAAATCAAATATCGAAAAGAAATAGTTATTATACAATAATACTCGGTAATGCTGGAGTTATTAGAATATGAGATTTGCATATTATCCTGGATGTTCACTGCATTCCACTGCTAAAGACTACAATATGTCTGCAAAAGCAGTGTGTAAAGCGATTGGAATTGAACTTGTTGAGATACCAGATTGGAATTGCTGCGGGGCAACATCGGCACATGCAACAAACAAAGACATAAGTTTTGCACTGCCATTGCGAAACCTTGCAATTGCAGAGGAAATGGGGCTTGATATAACAGCTCCATGCGCTGCATGCTATGGTCGACTAAAGGCTGCGAATGCTGCCCTTGCTAATGATGCTGAATTGCTTTCAAGAATCAACGACATAGCCGGCGCTAACTACAAGGTATCTATAAATGTGCTTTCGCTTTTAGAGGCAGTATACAAGCTTGGAGCAGATAAAATTAAATCGTTGGTTAAAAACGATCTTTCTGATATTAAGCCTGCAGCTTACTATGGATGTCTTCTTCTTAGACCGCCGGATGTTACCAAGTTTGATGATGCGGAAAATCCTACATCTATGGATGTGATTCTTGAATCAATAGGAACAAAACCAGTATCATGGCCATATAAAACAGAGTGCTGCGGTGCAGGATTATCTATATCAAAATCGGACATTGTTCTAAAGCTTACACATGAAATACTAAATGGCGCAAAAAAATCGAGGGCTAATTGCATAGTTGTTGCATGTCCTTTATGCCAGAGCAATTTGGATTCGCGGCAGACACAGGTAGAAAGCAAATATGAGGAATATTTTGGGCTTCCTGTTTTCTACTTTACACAGCTAATGGGCTTAGCATTTGGCATACCGCAAAGAGAGTTAGGATTAAAAAAATTAATGGTCAATCCCAATCCAATTATATCGAAGATTGGCTTTAAGGATAAATAGAATGGCACGAGTCGGAGTTTTTATATGCTGGTGTGGATCAAACATTGCTAAAGTGGTTGATGTTGAGAAAGCAGCAGAATCAGTATCAAATCTTCCGCATGTAGCATACTCAACAAATTACAAATACATGTGTTCGGAACCTGGGCAAAATCTTATCAAGCAGGCGATTGCAGAACATAAGCTTGACAGAATAGTTGTTGCGTCATGTTCCCCAAGACTTCATGAACCAACCTTTAGACGCTGTGTATCTGAAGTTGGATTGAATCCATATATGGTTGAGATTGCCAACATAAGAGAGCACTGCTCATGGGTGCATGAAGACATGGATGAAGCAACAGAAAAAGCTGTGGATTTGATAGCAATGGCGGTCGCAAAGGTTGTCAGAAATGAGAATCTATACAGCACAAGCATTCCAATAACCAAAAAGGCGCTTGTTATAGGCGGCGGTGTGGCTGGCATACAAGCTGCACTTGATATAGCAGACGGCGGATACCCTGTTACACTTGTAGAAAGAACTCCATCAATCGGTGGGAGAATGGCTCAATACGATAAAACCTTCCCCACCCTTGACTGCGCTGCGTGTATCCTTACACCTAAGATGGTAGATGCTGCTTCACATCCATTGATTGAGATACTCACATTTTCCGAAGTAGAAAATGTATCGGGATTTGTAGGCAACTTTGATGTAACCATAAGAAAAAAGGCCAGAAGTGTAAAACTGGATGTATGTACCGGATGCGGGTTATGCTATGAGAAATGCCCTGTTAAAAAACCATCTGAATTTGAGTGTGGTCTTGGTGAACGAAAAGCAATATATGTACCGTTTCCTCAAGCTGTTCCAAATGTACCAATCATAGATAGAGATGCATGCAGATTTTTCCAAGAAGGCAAATGCAAAATATGTGAGAAAATCTGTCCTTCTGCAGCAATAGATTATACACAAGAAGATGAAATAATTACAGAAAAATACGGAGCTATAGTTGTGGCAACCGGCTTTAATATATGGGATCCTTCGGCATACGGCAACCTTGGATATGGAATATATCCAGATGTAATAACCAGTCTGCAGTTTGAGCGGTTGTTCAATGCATCAGGACCAACTGAAGGTAAGCTGCTCCGTCCATCTGATGGCAAGCCTCCAAAAACAGTTGTATTCATTTCCTGCATTGGTTCAAGAGATGATGAACATGGATATCCATACTGCTCAAAAGTTTGCTGCATGTATAATGCCAAACATGCGCTTCTGCTCAAGGAAAAGGTGCATGACGCTCAGGCATATGTATTCTATATGGACATAAGAGCTAATGGCAAAGGATATGAAGAATTTACGCGGAATGCAATGGAAAAATATGGCGCCGTTTATCTAAGAGGACGAGTATCCAGAGTCTTCCAGCTTGGCGATAAACTGATTGTTCGTGGCGCTGATACACTATCGGGTAAACCGGTGGAAATTGAAGCAGATATGGTAGTGCTTGCAGCAGCGATGGAACCCCAGCCAGATGCAAAAGAACTGGCAAGAAAGCTTGGAATATCTACCGATGAATACAACTGGTTTAGTGAGGCGCATCCAAAACTAAAGCCAGTAGAAGTATTAACTGCGGGTATATTTCTTGCCGGAGCATGTCAATACCCCAAAGATATTCCAGATTCTGTTGCACAAGCGTCCGGTGCAGCATCTAAGGTTCTTGGCATGTTCTCTAAGGCCAATCTGCAATCGGAGCCAACAGTTGCAGAGGTTGATGAAAACTACTGCGTAGGATGCATGCTATGCCGTGAAGTCTGTCCATTTAACGCTATTGAAGAAAAGGTTATATACGATCGCTCCGGTAATCCGCTGCGAACGGTATCATCAGTAAATGAGGGACTTTGTCATGGATGCGGAACTTGCACAGCTGCATGCAGGTCATCATCAATCCAGCTGAAAGGATTCAGAGATGATCAGATACTGGCTGAAGTAGAAGCTCTTGCATTTGTGGATTGACACTTTAATATTGATTTTATAAGGATATAAACGTGTTAGAAGAAACTAATGTAAATACAACAACAGAGACCGCACAAACCGGCGAATGGGAGCCTAAAATTATAGGTTTTCTTTGCAACTGGTGCTCATATGCAGGTGCAGATCTTGCCGGCTCAAGCCGATTAAAATATCCTGCAAACATAAGAGTTGTAAAAGTGCCTTGTTCGGGCAGAGTAAATCCGCAGTTTATCATGAAGGCGTTTGAACATGGATTTGACGGAGTTCTGGTATCTGGATGTCATCCGGGTGATTGCCACTATGCCAAAGGAAACTTTTATGCGCGCAGGCGCCTTATAATTTTCCAAAATCTACTCAAATTTATGGGGATAGAACCGGAACGATTTAAATTCGACTGGGTATCGGCTGCTGAAGGTCAGAAATTTGCGGAGGTTGTTTCTGAACTAACAGAATCCGTGAAAAAAGTTGGTCCATTTCGCGGGGTTTCAGGTAAAAAAACAGGATAACGCATCCACCATGATGAAGCATCAGGGCAGGAATTGTAAATATGGAAAATGAACTACGTTCAATAGTAAAAGAATTAATAGTTTCAAGCAAGGTAAAACAGGCTATAGGATATGAAGAAGGCAGTATTCCTTCATTAACAACTCCATGTTTTACAGATACAGCAGATGACGCAGATAGATTTGTTTGGAATCCGGCATGCGTGAACAATCTTTGTACATATCTCCCGCAAGCTGTAAATGACAGTAAAACAGCTGTTGTTGTAAAGCCGTGTGATGGTAAATCCATAGCTGAGTTGATAAGAGAAAACCAGATAACACGTGATGATATTGTGGTAATATCTGTAGGTTGTCCCGGTGTAATAAACATCAATGCATTGAAGGAAATAGGATTTTCAAACATTAACAAACTGGAATGGGGAGATGATTCCATTATCGTCTCTACTGAGAATGATAAAGTAAGCATTCCATTTACAGAAGCATTACTTCCTAAATGTGCATCCTGCGAGATAACCGAATCGCCGATATATGATATCAAAGTTGGTGAATCGCCGCAGCGCAGCCCTTCAGCTTGTCCATATAAAACAGTTGATGAATTGGAAGCGCTTTCATCTGAGGAGCGAATAGCATATTGGGCAAAGCAGTTTGAAAAATGCATAAGATGTTATGGATGCCGTCAGGTATGTCCTATGTGCTATTGCAAAGAATGCTTTACCGATAAAAACGGACAGATATGGGCATCAAAAGCAACAAGCATAGAAGCTAACTGGTTCTATCATATGGGAAGAGCAATGCATATGGCAGGAAGATGTATTGGATGCGGTGAATGCGACCGATCCTGCCCTGTAAACATCCCGATGTCGATCATGTATAAAATGCTTCATCGTGATGCAGCGGCTATGTTTGGCAGAATACCCGGAACCGATCCGGAATTGCTTCCAATATTTGGCAGTTTTGAAGAAAAAGATCCTGATCCCTGTCCTGAATAACTATCGGATCAGTGGATCAACAGGTTGGTGTTGTGAAAACAAAAATTATATCTAAAAACGATTTACACCCTTGGCTGGAACATATTTCAAAAACAAATCAATTAATTGCACCGATTGAAATAGATGGTATATGGAAATATAGCATCAATGATGATGCATCATCTGTTAAGCTTGATTTTCCATCGCCGGTAAAAGGCAGTCTTAGGGAGCATTTCACTCCCGAAACAGAGACTTTATTTGAATATAAATTATCCGGGCAGTCAGTTGAATTGAATCCGGTTGATGCCATTGAGCATAACAGAGTAATTTTTGGAGCAAGAGCCTGTGACGGAACAGCGCTTGAATACGTTGATACAGTTTACTCTAACATAAAACCAATTGATAATCTCTATTTTGGCAGAAGAAACCTCACAACTATTATAGGGGTTTTCTGCAATAATCCTTCTTGGAGCTGTTTTTGCACTGAGGTAAACAATGCGCTTACAAATCCTGTGAATATTGACTTAATGCTAACAGATATGGGTGAAAAATATTTGGCAGAGATATACACAGAAAAAGGTGGGCAGATTGCAGACTTTAAAGGATTTAAAGATGCATCGCAGGAAGATATCGATTCAGCAAAAAGTATAAAATCTGCAGTAGTTTCAAAACTTCCTGAGCATCAAGATCATGCAGCCAAATCTTTATCATATAAATGGGATCACGATGAATGGCGAAAGCTTGCACAGAAGTGTTTAGGCTGCGGTATCTGCACATTTATGTGTCCTACATGCCATTGTTTTGATATGCAGGAATGCTCAAGGGGCAATAAAGGGAATAGATTCCGCTGCTGGGATACATGCCAATTCGAGAAATTCACGCTTATGGGTCAGGGACACAATCCCAGACCATCTAAAAAAGAAAGAACCCGTCAAAGGGTGTTTCATAAGTTTAAATATTCCCAGGAAAGATACCAAATGCTTGGTTGTGTAGGCTGCGGCAGGTGCATAGCATCATGCCCGGTAAATATTGATATTAAAAAAACTGTTCAAAAGCTTGAAGCAGAAACCGATAACGAGTAAGGGATATCCATGTGTAAATGCAACCCATATGTACCAGAACTAGCTGTTATAGAAAAAATAACTGAAGAAACTCCGGATACAAAAACATTCAAAGCTGTATTTGTAAATGAAGAAATAAGAGATAATTTTGCGTATGAACCAGGTCAGTTTCAACAGGTATCTGTTTTTGGCGCAGGTGAAGCAACATTTTGCCTAACATCAACGCCCACCAGAAAAGGGTTCATAGAATTCTCAGTAAAAAAAGTGGGCACATTAACCTCTGCATTGCATGGATTAAGTGAAGGCGCTGCGGTAGGAGTAAGAGCTCCATTAGGGAATTGGTTTCCTTACGAAAAATTAAAAGGTAAGGATCTCTGGTTTATAGGCGGCGGCATCGGTATGGCGCCATTAAGGTCGCTTCTAAACTTTTGTTTGGATAACAGAAGTGACTACGGCAAGGTGAATATTCTATATGGCGCAAGAACCTCGGAAGATCTTTGCTACAAAAACGAATTTGATGAATGGATCAGCTCACCCGATACAACGTTAAATCTAACAATAGATAATGCTGAAGAAGGATGGGAGAAAAATGTAGGTTTTGTTCCTGCATATTTGATGGATTTAGAGCCATCGCCCAATGGAAGCATTGCTATTACCTGCGGACCTCCTATTATGATTAAGTTCGTTCTTCAAAATCTTAAACAATTAGGATTTGAAGATGAGCAGATTTATACTACACTTGAAATGAAAATGAAATGTGGAATAGGCAAATGCGGGCGATGCAATATTGGTGAAAAATATGTATGCGTTGACGGACCTGTTTTCTCATACACGCAATTGAAGGATCTTCCGCCGGAATATTAATAAGAAAATAATCTACAATGGAGAAGGAATAATATGAAAGTTATTTGCACAAGAAAAGAACTTTACTTTGGTGTACAAACAGTAAGCAGAGCCATACCTGGCCGCAGTTCATGGCCAATACTAAACAATATACTTGTGCGTACAGAAGAAGGGGCTCTGCGTCTTACAGCATTTGATATGGAGTTAGGAATAGAGTGCGTTATACCTGCAACCATTATCGATGAAGGCGAGCTGACAGTTCCTGCCAAATATTTAATAGAGCTTCTCTCTATATTCTCGGAATCATCTGATATTGCGATAACTTCAGATGATCAATACTCTATTCAAATAAAATGTGATAAATCCGATTATATGCTGCTTGGACTGCCGCCTGAAGAATTCAGGCATCTTCCAGAAATCTCTGATGCAAACAGCTTTGAAATCGCTCAGTCTGATCTAAAAGACATCATACATCAAACAATTTATGCTGTATCTACAGATGAATCACGCGCCATATTGACTGGAATCCACATGAAATTATCAGGCAAAACGTTGAAATTTGCAGCAACAGATACACATCGTTTGGCAATTAAAACTGCAACCGCATCAGAAGCATCCGGCGAAGCAGAATGCATTATTCCTAAACGTGCGCTTGATGAAGTCAGCCGATTGCTTGAAACCAACCGATCGCCTGTTGATGAAGACAATCCAGAAAGTCCTGTGCTTGTATCAATTGCAGACAGCCAGATCAAATTTTTTATAAACGGAATAGTAATTGTATCAAGGCTTATAGAAGGTCAGTTTCCTAACTATGAGCGAATCATTCCAACAGAGTATGAACGAAAACTTACAATTCCTGCCGAAAGCTTCCTGTTAAGCGTTAAAAGGGCATCTATACTTGCAAGAGAGAATAACAATAGAGTTACTATTAAAACAGAAGGCGACCAGTTGATTGTTACTGCAGAGAGCGGCGAAGTTGGCAAAGCTTATGAGGAATTAGAAATAGTGAAAGAAGGCGATGATATTGAGATAGTATTTAATGTAAAATATCTGCTTGATTTCCTTAATGCCGTTGGTTCGGATGGAATATTCTTTGAAATGAAGGGACCGCTTGAAACTGCCGTAATAAAACCGGTAGGAAAAGATGATTATTTATACGTAATTATGCCTATGCATCTTGTTTAATAACTGATTACATCAGATGATAAATTTAAATGGCGGTCTGTGTTTATATGCAGACCACCATTTCTGTTTTTTTGTCAAATAGAAATCACAACAACCAGTGTTACTATGACTGCATAGATTTGTATTCAGCATAGAGTTTTTCAAAGTCATCTACCAAACCGCGCAGAACACTGATTCCACCCTGCCAAAACTCAGGATCATGAACATCAATGCCTACTTTCAGCAGCATATCCACCGGTGACATTGACCCTCCGGTACTAAGCAGCTCGATGTATTTTGGCGGAAACAAATCACCATCTTTTTTATACATAGAGTAAAGAGCCATTACAAGCAGCTCTCCGAATGTATATGCATATACATAAAATGGCGAACTGATAAAATGGGATACATACATCCACCAATATTTATGATCTTCACCAAGCTCTACAGAATCAAGAAACATAGCCTGCTGGTTTTTCTGCCAATATTCACCAAACTCTTCGGTCGTAAGCTCGCCTTTTTCACGTCGATGCCTATGTATTTGCTGCTCAAACCTATACATTGCCGATTGTCGCTGAATAGTGGCAAAAGACCCTTCGATTTTTCCGGCATATAAGGCAAGTCTATCTTTTAGAGATGATTCTTTCTGCAGCGCTTCAAACACAAGCATCTCACCAAAGGTACTGGCAAGCTCTGCAACAGGAAGAACCGTTGTGAAGTTAAGATATCCCTGCGGGCGTGAAAGGTATGCATGCACAGCATGTCCAAGCTCATGACCTAATGTCATTACATCATCAATGCGGTTCATATAATTCATGAAAACATAAGGATGCAGATCGGGAGTTACATACATACAGTATGCTCCTCCCCGTTTACCCTTTCGTGCTTCAGCATCTATCCATTGCTCATCAAAAAATTTTGATGCAGAATCGGAAATAACAGGGCTGAAGTCAGCAAACGCATTAAGCACTATTGATTTTGCTTTATCAAATGGAATATCTTCATCTGAATCAAATAAAGGAGCATATCTGTCATAATGCGTTAAGGTATCATATCCAAGTATTTCGCGCTTGAGATTATAGTATCGTGATACAATATCGCTCGAGTTTATTGCTGCATTTACTGCAAGCTCTACGGTATCATTATCAAGCTCATTGGATAGATGGCGCGCCTGCTCCGGAAAGTCATATTTCCGCAGCCTGTCATCTGTTGCTTTATCTTGCAGCAATGTGTTGAAAATGAAGGTTAGCGTTCGCCCATTTTTGCACAATCCTTCGGTAAAACCACGCGCCGCCGATTCTCTTATTTCACGGTTAGGATCGTGCAATAGCGCCAAAACTTCAGACATAGTCATCTCTTTGCTTTCGTCATTGCATTCTATGTTGAACACCATATTGGAAGTTGTTTCTTCAAATAAACGGGTGAAAGACCTTCGTCCTGTGTTTGCTTTTTCTTCAAGAATAGTTTCTTCTGATTCAGATAGAATATGTTTTCTAAATTTACGAACTGTTTCTATATGATGCTTATATTTTTGCAAAACAGGGTCATTAATCAATTTTGACATATGTTCGTCAGAGATTGCCATAAGTTCCAAGTCAAAAAAAATGAGTTTAATAGACATTTGAGAGTATTGCTCGTGCATCTTCTGCATAAATGCGCCGCGTGCCGGATCGCTTGTATCCATAGAGAAATATAGCGATGCATATGAAATTGGTTTATCGGCACTCTGATAAAAGTCCTCATACTCAATCAGCGCTTCATTGAGCGTTAAGGCATCTAAGGTATCATTTCCTATTTTTCCTCTGTATTTTGCAGCAAACGCATCAGCTTTACTCATGCAATCAGCAATTGCTTCATCTATTTTTGGATCTTCAATTCCTGAATATAAATCACTTAAATCCCAAACAGGCGGATTTTGATTAGTCATATATTTACCTCCTAATAATATTTAACCATACAATCAAAGATCAATTGTTTTCAATATCGGATCAAGTGCAGAGGCTAATTCATCATCGCTGCTTCCTGCATTTACATTTTCAAACAGATACCATTCCTCTACATGAACAACACTGCATCCGGGCTCTATTATACTAAGCGGACCGAGAGATTCCAGCTCCATAAAATTGCCTGCTGTATATGTTTCACAGTTGCAGCCATAATCAGGGTATTCTGCACCTTCAACATACGGAAATTTTTTAATGAACAGAACATCTTGTTTAAGGTATCCTGCCCAACCCTGTCTGTCACTTACACCAATCTTTTGTGGCTCTTCAAGCTTTTCGTCAGTTTTAAGCCGAATGAACTTTTCACCAAAAGTCCATCTTGGATCACTCATATTGGTAAAATGCCATACTGCCATAGGTCGTGCCGGAAGGAGATAATCATCATGTGATATAAAAGGTTCATTTGGGATTATTGTCTCTCCACCAGCATTCATTATAGTTAATGCCCATGGTGCAAGCTTTACCGACCATACATTTCTGTTTGTAAGCGTATGGGTAAGAATAACCTTTGTGCTTAAAGGGTCAATTTCTATAAGAATTTCCTTCTGTATGCCAGTATGAAGCTCAACTTTTGGAGTGATTTTTATGCTCTCAGCAGCTATTTCATATCCAACCGGCAAATCATCCGGCACATAACTGCGCGGATTTATCTCCGGAGCATGCCACAGTCTATGACCGCCCCAAGCATGCCATACGCCAAATTCAGTTTCTAGTTTGTTGTCTGCAGTTAACTCACCAAGAATGTTTTCTTTATTAAGAAACCTGTAACATATTACTCGCGGACCTATATTTGTTGTTGCTATCAGTTCTATTTTGCCATTAGATATTTTCAGGCAATCTGGCTGATTAAAATAATCAACTTTCTCAATAGTTATATTGGATACCATATGTTTATCCTCCATTTAATCAATTTATGTTATGTTGTAGATATGTTAATCAATATCCTGCATTACTTTCATTCTTCCGGAGTAGCTTACGCATTGGGTGTATCCCACCTCCTTAAGCATGGCAAATGCATCATCATACTTTCTTATTAGATGATCTGCCAAATGAGCATCTGCAGTAACAATAACCGGAATATCTCTTTTATAGCATTGTTCAATTATATCTCTGCTTGGATATGCCTCATTACACGGCTTAAACCACCCGGATGTATTAACCTCGAAACTCATATGGGCATCAGCAATGGCATCAAGAGCCATGCTTATTTCGTTTGAGATATCATCGGTAGAATAAAACCCAAACTTCTTAGTTAAATCAAGATGCGCGGCAATATCGAACAAACCACTCTCAGCCATCTGTCTTATACGAATCCAATACATTCTAATTGCTTCATTCTTTTCCTCACGATTAAGTTTTTCCCAAGGCTCAACTGCATTATCTATTGGAAATCCGTTGACAAAATGTATAGAACCTATTACATAATCAAATGGCTGATATTGAAGCAGCTCCTTAATTTTAGATTCCGTTTCGGGAAAATAATCAACTTCTATGCCCAGCCGTATAATAAGGTTATCCGGTGCTTCACCAGCAGATTTTTGGACATCCTCTATGTATTCATCCAGCTTGCCAAGCGGCATTCCGAAATACTGCTGCATTTCTTCCGGTGTTAATACATAGTGGTCTGATATACCCAATTCATCAAGTCCAAATCGCTCTGCTGCTCTTATATGATCTATGATTGATGATTTTCCATCACTCCAGAATGAATGATTGTGATACGAATATAGCATTATTGCAACTCCCTAGTTATTATTTGGAAAACAAACTCCGCAGTTATGACATAAATCTGCACTGCAGCCTTCTGTTGTTTTGCCTTTAAGCGCCTTTTGATACTCATTAATTAAATAGTCTTTGTTTACGCCAAGATGTATATGCGCCCATGGAAACACCTCATCCAATGATCGAAGCCGTTCAGTGTAGAATGACGGATTGATGCCAGTCTCACGAAATGCCGCACTCCAACTTATATTAGATTCAGCATACTTGAGCAGAGCCTTGCCCACGCGTCTATCGCCTCTTGCTATTACCCCCTGTATTATAGATTCTCTTGGACTCTCACTATTAAATCTGATATTTTTTATTTGAAAAAATGATGATTTCAGCTTATTAAGTTTATCTTTTAATTCTTTTTGCGATTCCATAGAAACCCACTGAAAAGGTGTTGATGGTTTTGGAACAAAACAGCTGACCGATACATCTACTTTCTGCCATTTATGCAAATCAGCAATTTCTCCAGCTAAATCTGTTATTCCTTGAATATCTTCATCTGTTTCAGTTGGCAATCCAATCATAAAATAGAGTTTAATGTGTTTAAATCCACACTTCCACGCCGATTCAGCAGCATTGATTATCTCTGTATGTGAAATCACTTTGTTGATAACATTCCTCAAACGATCTGTACCTGCCTCCGGCGCAATTGTTAGCGTTTTATGACCACCTTTTATTAATAATTCGGCTGTTTCTTCATTAAGGGTATCTGCACGTGTTGAAGATATTGAAAACATACATCCTTCATTTATCAATTGGCGGCATATATCCAGCGATGCAGCATGATCAAAAACAGAGGCGCTCATCAAGCCAACTCTGTGTTTGGTATGGTCATGAGCCATTATTGCATCCATTACCGCTTTTGGGTTTGACGGACGTGACGGCAGACAGGCAAATCCTGCTGCACAGAATCTACACTGTCTTCCACAGCCGCGTGCTATCTCAACCAATATCATGTTAGAAAATTGAGTGTCCGGTGTAGTGATGAGAGTTGATGCAGGATGTTCTCCTATGTTTTTCACCCATCTGCGATTTATAAGCTTCGGCGCTTTTTCATCTGCATCTATTCTATCAATTGTGCCATCAACCTTATACAATGGATTGTAATATCTTGGAACATAAACACCGTCAATTAGAGCTAATTTTTTCAGCAAGTCCGCCTTATTCAAATCTTTGTGGTGAACAATACATTCTGTAATTTCATTGACTGCTTCTTCACCCTCACCTATTACAAACAGATCAATGAAATCTGCAAGTGGTTCCGGATTGAATGTTACAGCAATTCCACCAGCGATAATGATAGGGTTATTCTCATTGTCAATTCGCTTATTTGAATACGGTTCAATTTTAGATGAAATCATCATTCGCAGTGCATTATGGTAATCCATCTCAAATGACAAGGAGAATGCCGCTATATCAAAATCGGTCAAAGGCTTTAAGGATTCAATTGTCAGCAGCGGTTCATTTGCAGCACAATTGTCATCCGGCAGAAAAACTCTCTCACATACTGAATCGGATCTATCATTTATGATTCTATAGATGGTTTGAAATCCAAGACTGGACATTCCCAGTGAGTAGGTGTTTGGGAATGCAAGCGCAAATGTTAATCGGTCGCCATGAGGTTTAATGACTGCACCGATTTCATTATCTATTCTAAATTGAGTTTTTCCAGCTTTAGAGTTAGTCATTACACAAAAACAGACGGAAGCCGCATCTTACATATGTTTTTAATCTAATGTAAGATATAACTACCGTCTGATAGATTATTATCATTGACAGGTTTACAGATAGCTATTCGATCTATTTTCTTCTTAGAAATGCCGGAATATCAAGATCTTCGCTTGCGTTTCTCGGCGCAGATGATTTCTCTTTCGATGGTATTCTATCTGCTATCATAGGACGCTGAGCATTATCAAAACCGGTTGCAAGCACGGTAATCTGTATCGCTCCTTCAAATCTTTCATTAATAACCGTACCAAATATAATGTTTGCATCTCTTTGGTCAGTTGCTTTGAATATAACATCGGCAGCTTCATAAACTTCTGAAAGCGTTAAATCTGTACCGCCAGTAATATTAAGCAATACTCCTCTTGCACCGTCTAGAGACGTTTCAAGAAGCGGGCTTGAAATAGCTGCTTGTGCAGCCTCAACCGCTCTATTCTCTCCGGCAGAATACCCAATTCCCATTAGAGCTGAACCTGCATTAGACATTATGGCTTTGACATCGGCAAAGTCAACATTTATCATACCCGGAATGGTGATAATATCTGATATGCCCTGCACTCCCTGTCTAAGAATATCATCTGCCATACGGAATGCTTCCACCAAAGTAGCCTTTTTCTCAGTTACAGTCAAAAGTCTATCATTGGGGATAGTGATTATGGTATCTACATGCTCTCTTAATAATTCAATACCAGATTCAGCTGCTCTTGCTCGTCTTGGACCTTCAAATCCGAACGGTTTGGTTATTACAGCTACCGTTAGAGCGCCTAATTCTCTTGCAAGCTGAGCAACAACTGATGCTGCTCCTGTACCTGTTCCGCCGCCCATTCCAGCTGTAATAAAAACCATATCAGCGCCTTCAAGGCACTTTTTGATTTCCTGTTTGCTTTCATCTGCTGCATTCTTTCCAACCTCAGGATCTCCACCGGCGCCTAATCCTTTGGTAAGAATCTCCCCAATTTGAAGCTTTTCATCTGCAACTGATGTGTTAAGCACCTGCAGATCGGTGTTCATAGCGACGAAATCAACGCCCGCAACTCCGCATTCTATCATACGATTTACAGCATTTGTTCCACCACCACCAATACCAACAACTTTTATTACTGCTCCGCGGTCAGAACTTCCTAACTGTCCCATTATGTAAATCCTCCCCGTTGTGAAACATAAAATCTTTTTTACTATTTATAAAATTCGTTTTTTAATATATCCTGTTATTCTCTTTATTATATCATTTACATCTATTACTATATTATTTGCCGAATAACTTAAATCATAATGCTTGCCTGCATACAATATTAAACCTGCGGCTGTTGATAATGCAGGAGTGCATATTCCGGAACCCAAACCGTTTAAGCCAAAGGGTTTACCTATTCTTATTGGAAGAGCAAATATACTATCAGCTATACTTTTGAGCTCTCGAATCATAGACCCGCCACCGGTAAAGACAATTCCGGCAGGAATTTCATCACAATATCCGCTGCTCTCAATCCGGTCAGCTATCAGCATGCATATTTCCGACATCCTTGACTCTATAATCTCCGAAATGAAAGGAATATCTGCTTCTGCTTTATGCAAACCGTTTGTTTTTATATTTTCAGCTGCATCAAACTCAATATGAAGACCAATAGAAATATCATTGGTCAGATTCTTGCCGCCAACTGGAATTGATGCTGAATACTTGACCTGGTTATTGGAAACAATCAGTATATCTGTAGTTCCGCCGCCAATATCAACAAGCGCTGCACCCAGTTCTTTTTCACTTTGACTAAGTATGCTTTCAATA
>JAPXND010000056.1:0-15680 GCA_033808695.1 Armatimonadota bacterium | reverse complement strand
GTGCATATGGAAACACTATAATCATTGACCATGGCGGCGGGAAAACAACTTTATATGGTCATTGCTCTAGTTTATTAGTAAGAAACGGCTCTACAGTAAAAAAGGGACAAACTATTGCAAGAGTTGGAAGCACAGGATGGAGTACTGGTAACCATTGTCATTTTGAAGTAAGAGTGCATGGAAAACCAACTAATCCATTTTAACGTAAAATAACATATAACTTTTTATAAAACAGCAATAATTTAAAATAAAATATTAGGAAAATAAGTTGAAAGTAAATATAAAGAAATTCACAAATGTATTAGTAATGCTTGTTGTAATTGCTGTTGCATTTAATGCAGGAGCCTCACTTCGCAGATCCCAAAATTTTGTTCTGCCAACTGACAATAAAGATAACTTAAGCGCCTCGGCAATTATCAAATTTACCCCGGAATGTAATCCTGTGCAGCTTGAAAAGTCTAAAGCAGCTGATACCGAAGATCGTCAGTTGTTTAGAAATGTTTACAATTTAGTAAAAACTCACTATGTAGATTATGTTACTCCTGAAATGGAAACAAAAATGGCCCGGGGTGCAGTAAAGGGTATGGTAGAGTCATTCAATGACCCGGAGAATCGTTTTCTAGACCCCATAGAACGCAAATTGCTTGATGATGCTGGAAACGGCAGGTTTTATGGGATAGGAGCAATACTATCTCTTAAGAGTGTAAAAATAGATAAGCCTGGCATCACTCAGCCTTCAAAAGATGCAAATGGCAAACTTGATGTTGTAAAAATAATAATTATGTCACCTATGCCTGGAAGTCCTGCTGAAAAAGCTGGTTTAAAAGCTGGAGATTCAATAACACATATAAACAATAAATGGATTATTACAACAGATCCATTTCTTTTGGCAAATTTGGATGGTCTTTCCAAAGCTGTTCGCAACAAAGAACTTGGCTTATTTGAGTATCAAAAAACATTTGACATGGTAGAAAAACAATTAGAAGAAGGTCTTGATATTCCAAAAGCTCTTGAAATGCTTACTGCACAATCATCAGGAGATATAACCGTTAAAGTTGAAAGACCGGGCAACAAAAAACCACAAGAATTCAAAATGCAATGCAGCGAAACATATGTTAATCCTGTAGTATATAAACCACTTGACAAGAAAATTGACTATCTAAAAATATCACAGTTTAATAGTGCAGCTTCTATTATGTTTAATAAGGAAATTGCACGCATAAAATCATCAGACTCTAAGGGGTTAATTATAGATTTACGCAATAATCCTGGCGGATTAATAAACGTTGGCGCACAAATTGCCAGCAAAATATCTGGCGGCGGAAAACTTGGCACAGTGATTAAAATAAATAGCAGAAATCCAATTACAATGGCTAAATCACCTAAATTTAATAAGCCAATTGTTGTTTTAATTAATAAAGGAACTGCAAGTGTTGCTGAAATGGTTGCTGCATCTTGGAAATCATATAATAAAGCAACTCTGGTTGGAACAAATACATTTGGAGATGGTTTAGCTCAAACACCATTAATACTAAAAGACGGCTCTACAGCGGTAATAACAACAGGAAGAATGCTGACAACATCCGGCGCTGATTTCAATGGCAAAGGAATAGCTCCAGACCAAATAGTAATCGAAACAAACAAATCAAAAGACTCACAGCTTGAAGCAGCGCAGCGTATACTTTTATCAAAATTATCTAAACCTGAAAATCCAAAGGTGAATGCGAAATGAAAACAATGAAAAAATTCCTATATGTAATACTTGCAATAACAGTTTCTTTTATCTTTGGTTTTTCTTATCGTGATGTAAGCAAAGCCAATGGATTGGATGCCGCTGCAATAGCAATGCAAATGGCATTCAATGATTTAAAGCAAACTGTATCTGAATCAATGAGTGGTTCAAAAACAGAACTTCAACCAATAGAAACCTATTGGAACGCTTTTAATTACATAGACAGCAACTATTTTGGTAAAAGAATAGATGCATCTGGAAAACGACTGAACCCTAAAGAGATGACATATAATGCCATACGCGGCATGCTTAGATCGCTTGGCGATAGATACACAAGGTTTCTTACTCCAGATGATTTTGCCAAAATGCAAGAAGAAAATCGAGGCGACTTTGAAGGCATTGGTGCAGAATTAGATACACAGTATGGACGAGTATTTATAAGAAGACCAATGAAAGGCAGTCCTGCCATAAAAGCTGGTTTGTTGGCTGGCGATATAATTCTAAAAGTTGATGACCATATAATTCATGGGATGGACATTGATGATGTAGTTAAGCTAATTAGAGGCAAAGGCGGCACAAAAGTTAAGTTAACTATAAAGAGAAAAAATGTTGAACAGCCTAAAGAGTTTGTTATTGTAAGAGGAACAATCCCATTTACTATTGTTGAATCAAAAATAGTAGATGAACCAAATAAAATTGGTTACATTATGCTGAGACAGTTTAATGAAAAAAGTGATCAGCAATTTGATGAAGCACTCGGTGATCTTGAAAGCAATGGCATGAAAGGACTTATTCTGGATTTACGTGATAATCCAGGCGGATTGCTTGATGTTGCTGTTGAAATAGGCAGCAGGTTTATTGAAAAAGGCGATATAGTAATAATAAAGCAGGGAGAGCATTCAAGTCCGCTTGAAGTTAACCAAAAGCAGCATAACCATAGAAGATATCCTCTTGCGGTGTTAATTAATGGATACAGTGCAAGTGCATCAGAGATTTTAGCTGGCGCTATACAAGATCATAAAGCAGGAACAATAATTGGCACAGACAGCTTTGGAAAAGGCTTAGTGCAAACAATTATCAATTTAGAAGATGGTTCTGCAGTTTCCATTACAACTGCCAAGTATCTTACCCCTTCCGGCAGGGATGTGAATAAAGACAAAATACATCCTGATATTGTTGTAGAGCCTGCACCCATACAACCTAAGCAAGATAAGATAACAGATCCTGATGATATAATAATAGTTGATGACAATAAAAATGATGTGCAATTAAAAGCTGCAATAAATTTTCTTGCCGAACGTTTAGGCGGATCTAAAACAAAAACGGTCCAGAATAATGGAAAAATATAGATTATGGCAACACGACATAAAAGCCGAAAAAAACGCAAAAAGCCCAGTATAATAAAAATACTGGGTGTTATATTTATTTTTGCAGTATTAATGTTATCGTTATTTGCGCTTACAAACTGCAATCGACAGCGTAATAATGACATTGCCGCTAAAAAAACAGATACTGCATCGACAAAAAAAAGCTCAAAACTATCTAATCAAAAGACCAAGAATAACATCAAAAATACCGTTTCTAATAATAATGTTGTTGCTTCAAATAGTAAACCACAGGTTTCTGAGTCGCCTGCAGCAAAATCTAATGATGCAACAAAAAATACATTGTCAGATACTAAAGTCAGTGTGCACCCAGCAAGAAGGGTATTGACTCCTAAAAACGTCCAAACAAATAATATAAGTCCAAATCAAACCAAATCAAACAACAGCAAGAAAGTATTGGAAGCAGCAGAAAATGTTGAGCAGAAGGCTGCAGCAACTCCTATACAAGCACAGGAATCTCAAAATCATCCCCCCAAGATAGATGAGCCAAAACTTGCAGCTACTGCAAATTCAACAATGGAGTATTCCAGAGGCGATATAACAAGCAAGCGTATAGCAATTACATTTGATGCTGGAGCTTCTTCAGAACCAACTGCAAAAATCCTCAAAACTCTTGCGAAGCATAACATAAAATGCACCTTTTTTCTAACTGGAAAATGGATGGAGAAAAATCCTTCCACAACCAAAAAAATTGCATCTATGGGGCATGAAATTGGCAATCATAGCTACTCACATAAACAGCTGACAAAATTAGGCGCTGCAGAGATTGCTGCAGATACCGACAAAACCAATAGGATTGTTAATGAATTAACAGGTTTGAATACTAAACCTTTATATAGAGTTCCATTTGGAGCCCGTGATAAACGAGTGCTCACTGTTTTACGTGATCAGGGTTATAAGTCGATATACTGGGATTTAGACAGCTGGGATAGTGTTAAAAAAGGCATTACTGCAGATGAAATAACAAACAGAGTAACAAGCAAGATACGAAATGGATCTATTGTCCTTATGCATTGCGGAAGTCAGGCTACAGCAGATGCACTGGACAACTTGCTTACAAAGCTGATAGAATCTGGGTATATACCTGTTACCGTAAGCGAACTGTTGAATCTGTAATTGGTGCAGCTAAAGAATAAGGTGTTTCTATGGATGGCAATATAAAACGCAGAAATAGACTAATAGTTCTGATAATTTCATTGCTTGTATTGGCTTCACTAGTTATTGCTGCCTGTAAAAATTTTCATCCCTATGAAATAATGGTTAATGGAAAACCTATTGCCAAATCTAAATCTTTATATACAGCAAAAAAAATTGTAAAAATGGCAATATCCTCATCTATAAGAGGTTCTTCTCTAGATATTAAAATCCCCGAAAGAATAACCTTTCACAAATCTGACTCATCAAATATAATGCCGGTTTCACAGGCTGTATCGGAGGTAGAAAGGAATATTTCCACAAAAGCAGTTTTGCATACCATTTTAGCAAATGACAAACCAGTTGCAGCTTTTAAAGATTTTAAAGATGCTGAAGCTGCTATAGACAAGCTAAAAGGCTACTATGATAAATTACCAGGTAAAGTTAAAGATAAACCTAAATTCATAGAAAAAATAAGAATAAGTAAAAAGTTAGTTTCTATTGATATTGCTTATAAAACAGCAGATGAAGCAGTGAAATTCCTTACAACTGACAGCCAGCCTCCTGTTTTTCATTTAGTTAAAAAAGGTGAATATGCTTGGGATATTGCAGAGAAATATGATATAACAATACCTGATTTAGCAAAGCTGAATCCTGATATTAATTTTAATGATTTAACAGAAAATCAAAATATTCTTATAAAGCCAGGAATAAAACCAATTAATGTTATATCAAAACGAAATGTAATAACCACAACTACTGTAGAGCTGCCGCGGGGCATTTACAGACGCAGCAGAAGCGGCGGCGGTGAACGGGTAACCAATACCCTAATAACTTACATGAATGATCAGCCAATAGACTCAATGGTAATAAGTCAATTGACAACATGGAACAGACCCAAAACGCGAAAAAGCAGTTCTTATCATCGTAAAAGTCGGAAATCCAATACTGCAGCTGTAAAAACTCAAACTGCACCTGCAGCAATATCAGCAGAAACAGCATCACCAGCTAATGTACCAGCTTCAATAGAAACAAATGCGCCTGTAGAAACAACACCCTGATTCAGTATTATCTGCCTGCTTGAATTGCTTCTCTAAGGTCAATTGAATCAGTATAGAGCGCTTTTCCAATTATCACACCCTCAATTCCAACAGACTCTATGGTTTTAAGCTTATGTATATCATCAATACTGGTTACGCCGCCTGATGCTATTATAGGAATATTGACAGCATTGGCGATAGATTCCATAGCAGCAAGATTAACTCCTGCCATCAATCCATCCCGTCCTATATCAGTGTGAATTATTCTCTTTGCACCTATTGATTCCATTTCAACAGCAAAATCAACTGCATTTTTCTCAATAGTTTCCTGCCAGCCATGAATTGCTACTTTGCCAGATTTGGCATCAATTCCTAAAATAACTCTATCACCAAACCTGTCAAACAGCTCTTCAGATAGTTCTGTATTGAGTGCAGCAGATGTACCGATAATCACCCTATCAATCCCAAGCGCAAGAACTCTTTCTGCTGTATTTATTGTTCTAATTCCCCCACCCAATTGTACAGGAATATCGAGCGTTCTTGCTATTTCGGCAACAACATTCAGATTTTGAGTAACACCAGTCTTAGCTCCATCCAAATCAACCACGTGAAGCCTTTCTGCACCAAGAGACTGCCATTTTACTGCCATCTGTATGGGATCTTCACAAAATATTGTTTCTTTTTCAAAATCGCCTTGCAACAGACGAACACATTTACCATCTCTAATGTCTACTGCGGGAATAATTTGCATAACCTACACTCCATAATCAATGTAATATACTAAAGAATACCTTTAGTAGAGAATACGCCTTTTATCCTGTCTGAAACACTTACAGCCTGTGCCAGTGACTTTGCAAAAGATTTGAATACAGCTTCTGCAATGTGATGCGGATCTGCTCCCGACAGCATTTTAATGTGAAGCGTTATATTGGAATTGCGGGTTAACCCTTCGAAGAATTCCGATATGAGAATAGAATCAAATTCGCCTATTTTTTCATGTATAATATCAACATCGTAATACAGCATTCCTCTTCCGCTTATATCAATTGATGTGAGCACCAGCGCTTCATCCATAGGAACAACAGCCCAACCATATCTTGTAATTCCCGATTTATCGCCTAATGCCTGATTAAGCACCTGACCAAATACTATTCCAACATCTTCAACCGTGTGATGTTGATCAACATCAAGATCACCTTCAGCAAGTATCTGTAAATCTATTAAGCTATGTTTGCCCATTGCAGTAAGCATGTGGTCAAAGAAACCAACACCTGTTTTTATATCTGTTTTTCCAGATCCATCAAGGTCAACAGATACTTTTATTTTTGTTTCTTTAGTTGATCTTTCAATAGTGGACGTTCTTGACATGTTGTCCTCCTATACTTTATATAGCAAATAATAACAATGCTGCATTTACATTATCAGCAATAATATCTGCATTTTGATTCACAAATATAGATTCAATATCAGGATTTTTCAATCCTGTTTTAACCATACAGGAAATCATTTTATTGTTTGATTCTGAATATTTTGTTGCAGTTAAAAGGTCGTCAGGCGTATCACCTATGTATACAGGATTGCACACACCCATACGATCTACAGCTAATTTTAATATGTTAGGGTCAGGCTTTAAGTAGCCATCATCTTCAGTAACTACATATCGATTAGGGAAATATTCCTCCCACCCCATCAATTTTATTCCAACAGAAGCTTCACCGGCGGTTCTGCCTGTAGCTATTCCAAACTGCAGGTTTTTTGGCATAAGCTTTGTATTAAGAATGGGTTTATCTGCCGTTATAAAGCCATCAAACGGCATATCACTCTTAATGCCATACATCTCAAATGAGTGTTTGCCGGCATATATTTGTTTAAAAAGATGAATAAGCTTATCCTTATTGTATTTTGATTGAATTATACCCAATTCTACATCAGTGCAAATCGTTCCAATCACTTTTTCCATTGAACTGATTCCGCCGCCTGCTTCTGCAATATCTATAATGAAATCAATAAATGGCGGATAAGACAGCCTCAGATATTCTCCATCAATTGACTTGGTGGTTTCATGCTTTGCCCAATAGAACATAGCCCAAGCACATGCAAGTTCCCAGTCATTATTAAATCCGCCTGCAAGCTTGAACAATTCAACATCTTCATAAGTAACCATGCAGTCTGTTTTAATCCATCCATACCTGCTGAAATACAGATCTGCAGTTCTATTATGTACCTGCATAATAGATTCAGCAACATCAACCAATACTCCATCATAATCGAATATAATTGAATCAACACTGTTTAGTTTATCATATAGATCCGTTTTGATTTGGATATTGCCAGCCGATGTAGATATATTTTGATAGCTGCTTATAAACAAATTATTTATCTTTCATTCGGACTTTAACTGCGTTGGCATGTGCATCAAGCCCCTCTGCTTCAGCTATTGTTATTGTTGAAGCAGCATCTTCAATTAATGCTGTGTGTGAATACATAATTACACTAGATTTTTTAATAAAGTCATCAACATTTAAAGGTGATGAAAATCGTGCTGTTGCACTTGTTGGCAGCACATGATTAGGACCGGCAATATAATCGCCAAGCGACTCTGTTGTATAATTGCCAAGAAATACAGCGCCGGCATTTTTAATAGAACATAGTGTATTTATTGGATCAGATACAGCAAGCTCTAAATGTTCAGGTGCAGCTTTGTTTACCATGCTTACTGCTTCATTCATATTAGATGCAATAATAATGGCGCCGTTATGCTTAAGGCTTTCTCTTGCTATGCTTTCGCGGGATAACTTTATAATCTGCTTTTCAATTTCTTCTGCAACTTTTACTGCAAGACTTTCAGAAACAGTTATTAGAATTGATCTTGCGTCAGAATCGTGCTCAGCTTGAGATAGCATATCGGCAGCAACATATGCAGGAACAGCGCTTTCATCGGCAAGAATAACAATTTCACTTGGACCAGCAAGCATATCTATACCCACATGACCAAATACAAATCGTTTTGCCATTGTTGTATATATATTCCCCGGACCAACAATTTTATCTACCTTTGGCACTGTTTCGGTACCATATGCAAGTGCGGCAACCCCATGTGCTCCGCCAATTTTAAATATTTTATCTACACCTGCCTCCATTGCTGCTGCAATAATAGCTGAATGTACAGATCCATCCTTGCGTGGAGGAGTGGAGATATATACTTCACTAACACCTGCGACTTTTGCAGGCAATGCACCCATCAATACTGAGCTTGGGAGCGGCGCCTGAAATCCTGGAACTACTACAGCAGCTTTTTCAATCGGACGGATTAATTGCCCAAGAAGTCTGCCATTATCATCTAAATCAATCCATGACGATCTAAGCTGTTTTTTATGGAATGAAACGATATTATCTTTAGCGGCTTTAATGGAATTGAGCAAATCTGCATCTATCTGGGTGTATGCATACTCAATTTCTTCAGTTGACACAATGAGTGAATCTGCATCAGGGCAATCAAACCTTCTGATATACTTAAACAAAGCTGCATCGCCATTTTTCTGCACATCGGAAATAATACTGCGCACAGAGGTCTCTATCTCAGGGTTGTCTTGTATCAGCGGTTTATCGAGATAATAATCTATCTCAGCTTTTTTACATTTTGTTGTATATAATATATTCATAGCCTGATTATACCAAACAGATATTACAGAATTCAAGAACTTGACGAATCATAAGATTTATGTTTATTATAAGTTAATTTGATAGCTAGAGGTGATATCAAAATGTCAAATATTAACATTGAACCAATTAAGAAAAGCAAACAAATTCAGTATAACAGATCATGTTTTAGAATTGTTGGTATTTCATGTGCTATCATTTTGTTAATTTTATCAGTTATGATTTTTCTTGTTTACAGAACATTTAAAAAAAATCCATCAGTCAGCAATTTAAGTGTATGTATACAGAATATGGCGCAATTAAATGGCGCTATTAATAGATATGTAGAAAAAAAGGGAGATTATCCAGCTCAACTTAACGATATATATCCCAATTTCTTGGATAAAAAGGAATGTATGCACTGTCCGGCAGATACATCAACATCAAAAGAAACAAATTATGAATATGCAAAGCCTGAAAAAAACTCAAAACCGGAAACTGTAATAATAAAATGCAAACGACATAAACTGATGAAATCTGATGT
Source organism: Armatimonadota bacterium (assembly GCA_033808695.1). Classification (GTDB taxonomy): domain Bacteria; phylum Armatimonadota; class UBA5829; order DTJY01; family DTJY01; genus JAPXND01. Next base: position 6,206 of record JAPXND010000056.1, on the reverse strand, counting down.
ATGGTTATTCCTTCAAAAGAATGGAAAGATTAAGCAATATATTTTGCAGCCAGGCAGTAATAATGAACCAATACCTGGCGCTGAGATTGATGTAAACACTTTAAGTCCGTAGCCAAATGTTGACATAAGAGATTAATTTACATATAATATAGCTGTTTTTGTGATTATAATGAGTGGATAGCACTATTTAGCTATCCACTCTGCTGTTTATAAACAATCGAGAGGATATATATCGCTATGGCTAACAAAGTAGTCGTTGGTGCCCAATGGGGAGATGAGGCAAAAGGAAAGGTTGTAGATTATCTGGCTTCAAATGCTGATTATGTTATCAGATTCAATGGTGGAAACAATGCAGGACATACTGTTGTTGTTGGGTCAGAAACATACAAATTTCATCTAATACCTTGTGGAATTCTCCATCGCAATACAGTAAGTGTTATTGGAGACGGTGAAGTTATAGATCCGGAGGTTCTTGTAAAAGAGCTTGAGGAGCTTGATTCACGAGGGATTGATATAAACAACCTGCGAATGAGCATCAACTCTCATATAATAATGCCATATCATAAGATGATTGATGGTCTTGATGAAAAGCGCAAAGGCAGTAAGGCAATTGGAACAACAAACAGAGGTATTGGTCCGGTTTATGCAGACAAGGCATCCAGAACAAGCATCCGCGCTGCAGAATTCATAGACCCGGCAAGATTCAAAGCACGTCTAGCCGATAATCTTGCATTCAAGAATTTGCTACTTAAGAATGTATACAATGTTCAACCTCTTGATGAAAATAAAGTATATGATGAGATGTCAGTATATGCTGAAAAAATAAAGCCGTTTGTAACAAATACAAATCTATTGGTAAACAAAGCAGCAAAAGATGGCAAAAATTTGCTGTTTGAAGCAGCTCAAGGAACCTTGCTTGATATAGATTACGGAACATATCCGTATGTTACATCATCTCATACAGTAGCCGGAGGCGCATGTCTTGGAACTGGTATTGGACCTCGATCTATTGATGAAATCATTGGTGTAGTTAAGGCTTATACAACCAGAGTAGGCGCTGGAATATTCCCTACTGAGTTGTTTGACGAAACCGGTGAATACATAAGAGAAAAAGGTCACGAATATGGAACAACTACCGGTAGAGCAAGAAGATGCGGATGGCAGGATATGGTATCTTTGCGATATTCGGTGCAGCTTAATGACATGACAGGCATAGCAATCACTCTTCTTGATGTTTTATCCGGGTTGGATAAGTTAAAAGTTTGCAAAGCCTACAAATGTGATGGTGTTGTAACTGAAGATCTTCCCGGTGACTGGGAAGCTATTAATGAATGCATACCTATATACGATGAATTGCCTGGATGGTCTGAAGATATCACAAAAGTCAGAGATTTCAATGACCTTCCCGCTAATGCAAAGAACTATGTTAAATACTTTGAAGATCAAACGGGCGTGCCTGTACAGTTTATAAGTGTAGGTCCCGAGCGTTCTTCTATGATTGCAAGATAATTTTCAACTGTTTATACATAAAAAGCCGGCTGTTTATTTAGCTGGCTTTTTTTATGTCATTTTCCTCAACATGATTGAAAAAAGCAGGTGCAAGGATAAATGTTAATGCAATACATATAATTGAGCTTATGCGTATTGCAGCAGGTGTACTGAACCAGTTAGCGCAAAAACCAATCTGAAGACTTCCTATTGGCACCATTCCAATAAACATCATAGAGTGAAAACTCATAACCCGCCCTCTGAAGTTATCCTGCACATTAAGCTGTATCATAGTATTGATAAGGGCTGTGCTGGTTGTCATACCCCAGCCTGCAAATATAAGCAAAATTACACAAAGATAAAAATTTCTTGAATAAGAAAACAGTATCAGCATAACACAGTATGTCATAATTCCTGTCAGCAATATTCTTCCCTTATATGGATAATCACAAATAGAAGAAAGAGTAATAGCGCCAATAAGTGCACCAATCCCTATTGAAGTCATAAGATAGCCAAATTCCTTTGCGCCAAGCTTCAGTATATCATTAGCGAAAATCGGAACAAGTATAAGATAAGATGAGGCAAAAATACTTAAAACAGCAATCATAAGCAGTAAAGATTTAATCAACTTGTTGCTTTTAATGTAGTTAAACCCTTCCTTCATGCCATCCATGCCATTGGTTGATTTTTTTGATCTAACAGGTTTTACATTCATCATAAGCAAACCTATTATCACAGCTATAAAGCTTATACCATTAACCGCAAAAGTGCCAGACACTCCAATAGCAGCAATTACTAACCCTGCAACTGCCGGTCCAACAATTCTGGCGCCATTAAACATTGCAGAATTAAGCGCTATTGCATTAGATAGATCTTCTTTACCAACCATTTCAACAACAAAGGATTGCCTTGTAGGCGCATCAAGAGCATTTACTGTTCCAAGCAGAAACCCAAGCAGATAAATTAAGTTTATTGTAATAATATTTAAATGTGTAAGAATTGCAAGAATAAAAGCCAGGATCATTGACATCATCTGCGTGGCAATAATTATATTCCGCTTATTCAATTTATCTATGATTGAACCAGCTGGAAGTGAAAATAGAAATATAGGCGCTGCACCTATTGCACCATTTATCCCTAAAATAAGCGGACGGTTATCAACATTCGTAAGCTGAATCAGCAGCCAGCTTAAAGCAATTGACTGAAGCCATGTACCAGTTAATGATATAGCCTGACCAAAGAAAAAAAGTCTATAATTACGATGTTTAAAGGCAGCTAATTGTGAAGGCAGATTAAATGGTAAACTACAATTAAAAATTTTTTTGAGCATTATAACAACTTACAAGCAGATTTAATAATAAACATTGTTTAGTGAAAATTACATTTGGGATGCAATTAAATGTGACTATTAATATGTAAACAACTCGTTTTGATATTTTATATCATCTAATATTTTCATAAACGGTCAGTTTTACGATCGACCTATATTTATTATATCATACTGAATTGACATTTAATAAATTATCTAATATTCTTTACTTATGGAATATAGAAATTTAGGAAAAACAGGGCTGAAATCATCAATTGTTGGTTTCGGCGGGATTGTTGCAATGAATGTTGAACAATCTGTAGTCAACAGCGCAGTAGCAAGAGCAATCGAAAAAGGTGTAAACTATTTCGATTTTGCACCAAGCTACGGCGATGATGAAGAACGACTTGGTCCAGCGCTCAAAGGATATAGAGATGATGTGATTCTTGCCTGCAAGACAGGGCAGCGCTTGAGAAAGGAAGCAAAAGAGGAATTATATCGCTCATTAGACCGACTGCAAACAGACCACTTTGATATCTACCAGTTTCATGGCGTGCCGGATATAGCCGCATTAGATCAGATTTTTTCTGAAAATGGGGCAATGTCGACATTTATTGAGGGTAAGGAAACAGGACTGATAAAGTTTATTGGAATAACATGCCACGATCCTAATGTTGCTATTGAGGCGTTTAACCGTTATGATTTTGATACCGTGCTGTTTCCTATCAACTTCGTTTATTGGATGAAGGATGGAGCCGGAAGCCAGGTTGTTGAAGCAGCTGCAGCAAAGGGTATAGGTCGAATTGCAATGAAAGGTATGGCGCTTAAGAAATGGGAGGAAGGAGTAGAACACAAGTGGAATAAATGCTGGTATCAGCCAAACGATGACCCGAAGCTGGCTGAGCTTGCTTTTAGGTTTACACTATCACAAGATGTAAGCACATTCATTCCGCCCGGACATCTGGAATTATTTGAGATGGCTCTGGAATTCAGTGAAAGATATAAACCAATTACTGAAGATGAATTGAAATATCTTGAGAGAGAGTGCTCATCAATCGACTCAATATTCAGCTAAAACAGAAAGCCGCAGATTATATAATCTGCGGCTCATTCTTTTATTTGTTGCCCTCAGCTAATTTTTCCGATACAAGGTATTTATAACTGTCAACAACTGCATCAAGCATGTCTGTAGCGCAATCATCAAGCTCTACAATCAGCCATTCCAGCACATTAGGATCTGCAGCGCCGATAATGGCATGCATATCCATAGCGCCTTTACCCACAGCAGTATGAGGCTTTCCTTCAACTAATGGTCCGTCTTTAATATGAAGCAATGGTAGTCGGGCTGAATGTTTTTTCACAATCTCAACAGTGTCTGCTTTTCCATATGCAGTCCAGTACACATCAAGCTCACTGAATACATTTGGCGCACCTTCCATCAGCATATCATACACATATTTGCCATCAATTTGCGCAAATTCCCACCAGTGGTTATGAAAACCGAATTTCATGCCATGTGGTTTCACAAGATCGCCTGCAACAGCAAATTTTTCTGCGGCTCTTTTAACATCATCCGCTGTTGCAAAATCCTGTGGTCCAAATCCGCTTATGAGCTTTGTGTTGCCTAATATAGATTCTGTGTCAATAACTTCCTGAGCATTTTCTTTAGTAGGAAGAGCACAATGACTGCTGGTAACCTTTAATCCAAGTGAATCAATTATCTTTTTGATCTCCTTAGGATCGTGTCCATGCAGTCCGGCAAACTCTACTCCTTTGTAACCAATATCTGCAACTTTTTCCAAAACACCAATAAAATCTTTTGCGGCCATCTCACGCAGTGAATAAAGCTGTAAACCTATAGGTTTCATTAAGGTATATCTCCTTTCTAAATCATCCTCATAATGTTGAAGGATACAGAATTTATTTCTAATGAAATCTTTCAACAAATACGTTGAAAATACCTTCTGAAATTAAATATTTTTATGCCTTTGTTGCATTTAAAGTAAATATTAAATAAAATAGAATATATCTAAAATGATATTCTTCAATAACGGATCGATAAATCTTAATGAATTACATGAAGAAGGATATTTCATTCTTAGTGGATAAAATATAAAGTTGAATGAAGATATATAGAAAATAAAATCAAGTCATTCACCAATATATCTAATTTTATTGGAACAATAGATATTGAGGAGAGGAACAAAACAAATATGGATTATTTCTTCACAGAAGAACAACAGATGATGAAAGATGTAGCTCATGAGATAGCAGAAAAGAAAATAAGACCTGTAGCTGCACATTATGACGAAACTGGTGAATTTCCCTGGCCAATAGTTGAAGCAATTGCTGAAGCCGATTTATTCCGCGTATTTATCCCTGAGGAATATGAGGGCATGGATTTAGGCACGCCCATAATGAATATGTGTATTGTAACTGAGGAATTATCTAAAGCATGCGGCGGAATATCACTGGGATATGCAGCAACAGGCTTAGGAACAATGCCTATTCTTATTGCAGCAAGTGATGAACAAAAAAAGAAATGGCTGCCTAGAATTGCATCAGGAGAGCTATCTGCATTCGGACTTACAGAGGCAAACGCAGGATCAGATGCCAGTAGAGTTCAAACAAAAGCCGTTCTTGACGGTGATGAGTGGGTTATCAACGGCACAAAGCAGTGGATTACTAACGGCGGCGAAGCGGAGATTTATACAATTTTTTGCGTAACCGATCCAAATAAAGGCGCAAGAGGCGTTTCTACAATTGTTGTTGAAAAAGGCACACCCGGATTTACATTCGGCAAGAAGGAAGACAAGTTGGGAATACGCGCATCTGCAACAAGAGAACTGATATTTCAGGATTGCCGCGTACCAAAGGATAATCTTCTCGGTAAAGCAGGCACAGGGTTCTTTAATGCAATGAAGACTTTTGATATGTCTCGACCGGGAGTAGCTGCACAAGCTGTTGGAATTGCATCTGGAGCTTTAGATTTGGCAGTTGAGTATTCACGCGTAAGAAAGCAGTTTGGACAACCGATTTCAGCATTCCAGGGATTACGGTTTATGCTTGCCGATATGGCAATGAAGGTTGAAGCAGCCAGAGCATTGGTATATGCAACTGCAAAGTTTGTTGATTCTGGACAATCAAAACGGTCCACAATGTATTCCGCAATGGCAAAGTGTTTTGCTTCCGATATGGCGATGCAAGTAACTACCGATGCTGTTCAGGTGTTTGGCGGATACGGATATATGAAGGAATATCCCATTGAGAAGTATATGCGTGATGCAAAAATCACTCAGATTTACGAAGGTACAAACCAGATTCAGCGTGACGAAATAGGCAGAGGTTTGGTAGCTGCGGCATCTAGAGGATAGGCATCAGCAGCATCTGATATAGTAAATCCCTGCTC
>JAPXND010000055.1:8584-15961 GCA_033808695.1 Armatimonadota bacterium | reverse complement strand
GGGCAAAGATTTATACCAGATTCAAGAATATTGCAGGAAATGACACACCCCAAGGTTGATAAGCGTAATTTCCCATTTGGTCTTGATGTATTAGCAGCAATGGGATCAGACAGAGCGCTTGAAATTTTGAAATCCGAATATAATGAAAATGAATACACCGGATACAACGAACAAATGGATAAAATGCGTGGAGAAACAAGCAATACGCCTGAAGAAACATGGCGTTCAAATCTCTATTATGGATGGCTCTGGTCACTTCAGTCAATAATTGAACCTGCGCCAGAAGGATATCCGCAGTTTATGAGAAATCAAGCATGGTTGGATAAGTCGTTATTTACAGCGCTTGCCTCATGGACAGAGCTTCGTCATGACACCATCCTTTATGCAAAGCAGAGTGGAGCTGAATTCGGCGGAGGCGAAGAACCAACTCCTATACCAAAGGGATATGTTGAGCCTAACCTTGAATTTTGGACAAGATTGAAATGGTTAAATGACAGCACACTGGCGGGCTTAAAAAGTCGTTCATTATTAACACCAAGGCTTCAAAGTTCATTTGAACAGCTTGGTGAGTGGATAGATTTCTGCCGCAACATCACCATCAAAGAGCTTACGAATACAAAAGTAACCGATGATGAATATCTGCAGATGGAGATATTCGGCGCTGATATGGAAGCTATGTTCTTGAACTTTGCAGGCGGCGACTTACTAAGTGAAGCTGATAAAGACATGGCAATTGTTGCAGATGTGCATACAAGCTTTGATTCTGTTCTTGAAGAAGGAGTAGGCAGAGCAGCGCAGATTTTTGTTGTTGTTCCGATAGAAGGAAAGCTCTACCTAACCAGAGGCGCAATATTTACGCACTATGAATTTATTCATCCGGCATCTAATCGTCTGACCGATGAAGAATGGCAGAGTATGTTGAAAAACAACGAAGAACCCGAAATGGCAAGATGGATAGATTCGTTCTTTGATAAAAATGCACCAAAACCAAAATCAAATTTTTAAACACAACATATTAAAACCTGTTACATACATCCTGCTGGGAATAATTATCCTGGCAGGATGTATTCAAATAGTCAATTCCTATTCATCTAAAAGCGCTGCACTTACAGCAGTAGGAGATATTCTGCTTGATCGTGGTGTTGAGAGGACTATTGAAAGAAACGGTTTCGATTCTATTTTTTCAGACACTAAAAACATTCTGCGGCAGTCAGATATTACATTCGGAAATTTGGAATGCCCCCTATCCAAAAGAGGAAGTCCCTCAAATCAAAAGTATACCTTTCGTGCACACCCAAAATATGCTTCAATGCTCAAACAAGTCGGATTTGATGTTCTTTCAATTGCAAACAACCATTCAATGGATTATGGGAATAAAGCGCTCAGCGACACCATTGACGCATTGAAGGATGCCGATATACTTCCAATAGGATACAGCAAAAATAGAATGACAGCCGTCAAGCCTCAGATAATCAACAAGAATGGCATCAAGATTGGTTTCCTTGCTTATAACGATGTCCCTTTCCATGATGTTGACAAAATGCCAAATGGTTTAACAATCAATAATGTGAATATGAATACCATAGCAAATGATATTAAGGCAGCCGGCAAACTTTGCGACATACAGATTATTTCCTTCCATTGGGGAGTTGAGTATATGAAGTATCCCACAAATAGACAGCGGCAGCTTGCAAGGCTGTGCATCGATTCTGGCGCAGATCTTATTCTTGGACACCATCCACATGTGCTTCAGCCAACAGAGATATACAAAGGCAAAACCATTATTTATAGCATGGGTGGTTTTTTATGGGATTCAAAGGTTCTTGGTGCAGATAAAAGCGCCATATATCAGTTTGATATTAATAAAACTTCCTGCAGGCTAGTGAAAACCATCCCCATTAAGGTAGTGAACGGCAAGCCATCGATACTTGAAGAATAAATCAAAACAATGTAAAATTAAGCATTAGTGCATATATAGAACATGCAGAGACATAACAAGAGAATACATGTTTATCCTGTATCAAATAGGAAAGGAGATTACTAATGAATGATAAAGCAATGAAAGAAGCAGATGTGTATAGAATTTTAATGCATGAAGATAATGAATTCGTAGAAGTTGAATTAACTGATGGTACTTCATTTATAGGATCTCCTTCGCATACAGATGAAGACTTGGGCGAAAATGAGGACGAAACTGGGATTACATTTGATGTATTCATTAATGGCAAACCATACTACAGAGGAGTAGCATTTTCACAGTTTAAGAATATTACAGCGCTTGACCCAATTGAATATTATAGAAAAATGAAAGAATATGATAAACAAACTGAATAATCCATTAAGCCCTTGTTTGCAAATGCAGACAGGGGTTTTTTATTGAGTAAAGCTGACGAACTTGAGTGGAAATCAACCGAAATAAAATACCGAAGGCAGAGACATTCTACAAAAATAAATGATATAATACTCACTATATTACACCATGATTGATTAACAATTTCAAAGCATACATTATAAATATACCAAGGAGTGAACTATGAGCAAGTTATTACATGTAGCAGTTGTAGGTTTGGGGTTTGGTGCAGAATTTGTACCGATATACATACATCATCCTGATGTGCGAAAGGTTACCATATGCGATTTGCATCCGGATAGAATTGAGAATGTGATAAACCATTTTGGTCAATTGCCATCAACAACAAATTTTGATGACCTGATTAATGACCCGGATATTGACGCTGTCCATCTTATCACAAGTATACCAGAGCATGCTGAACAAACAATTGCAGTATTAAACTCCGGCAAGCACTGCGCCTGCACCGTGCCTATGGCAACAAGCCTTGATGATCTGCATCAGATTGTCCAGGCGCAAAATCGCAGCAATAAGATTTACATGATGATGGAAACAACTGTTTATGACCGCACATTTCTGTATGTTCGTGATTTAATGCAAAAAGGAGTATTTGGGCAGATTCAGCTGCTTAGAGGCGCTCATTATCAGGATATGGAAAACTGGCCGCCTTACTGGTTTGGACTTCCGCCTATGTGGTATGCAACCCATGCTGTTGCACCATTGCTGTCGCTTGCGGAAACCAGAGCATCCAGTGTCAAATGCTTTGGATCAGGCACAATGCGTCCGGAACTGCATGAACAATATGGAAATCCTTATCCTGTGGAAACAGCATTAATCAAACTAGAGAATAGACCTTATGTTGCTGAAGCAACACGTGCATTATTCCAATGCGCCAGAGCCTATACAGAGTGTTTCAATGTGTATGGTGAGGATGTTTGCTTTGAATGGCAGCAGCTGGATACTGAAGACCCTGTGTTGTTCCATCTATCGCCATTGAACCAGGGCGCTGGTCCCAGACAAACAACACAAGAGCGAGTTACTCCACCTGATAGAGCGGATTTACTGCCTGTTGAAATTGCTCGTTTTACTAAGCATGGTGTATATGATGAGAACAATCCCCACTCATCGTTCATGCATGGCGGAGGGCATGGTGGATCTCACCCTCATATGGTGCATGAATTCGTTCGCGCCTGCGTTGAAGGACGTCCCTCAGCGATTGATGCAGTAACTGCCGCCAACTGGACTGCGGTGGGCATCTGCGCACACCAATCAGCAATGAATGATGGAAAGGAAATAATAGTCCCAAAATTCGACTAAAAGTCTTGTAACTTATCAAGGTGGATTAAAAAGCTTCTGTTTATTGTTCAGTATGTGGGAAGATTAGATCAAAAGATAATAATCTTATAAAATGCAGTTTGTGTTATTTATAGACAACTACAATATTACAGGCAACTGGTAATGTGCTTTCGAAAATATTCGAACTGATTATGCCCGAACTTTGTAAGGCGGGTGGAATTCCCCCAGACCACCCTTCCGCCCGCCGCGCCTGTCCGCCTCTAGTTGAGAAGCGACGATTTCAAGTTCTTCGTTAGCAGATTTTTTCAAATTTCTATTTTTATTTCCTTTAATTTTTCATCAATCCATTTTTCCGCTTTTTGTTCGTCATTTTCTATCGCCATTTCCACACCTTGCTTGGCGATTTCAAGCAGGGATTTGGACAATTTTCTATCGCTAAATGATTTTTCAATCAGTCCCTTGATCTCTTTTTGTTTATTTTCTTTCAAAATCGGAATTAGGGTTGTTTTTACTTGATCCGTTCTCCAATGATTGATAATTGACCCGCCGGCGTCGCGCTCAATTTGTTTTTGAACGATTACAGAATTTAGCACAAGCGTTAAATACTCCGGCAATACCTGCCTATTGTCCGTTTTTAATCTCAAAATTCCGCCAGAAACTATCATCTTTTGCGGTTCTTCGTTCAAATAGTATGCTATGCCGGGTGTTGCGTCTTTTGAAAGCAAAATCTCGCCTTTCTTTGGCTGATGCACTTTTAACTCTTCGTACAATTCTTCGGATATAAACTGTTGATTGTTCATAGAAAGCTCAAATTTTGAAAGATTGCTGACACGAACAAAAGGTATGCCGTTTTCTTGGTATGCTTCGCTTCCTGGTTCAACGCTTTTTTTGATTTTTACCAAATTCCCCAGCTCATCAAATCCGCCTTTGTATTTTTTCACCGCTTCAACGATTTCTTCATATTTTGGTTGAAAATATTCGGCGTCAAAACGCTCGGATTCTTGTGTTGCGGAAAAGTTTTTGACAAAAGTTAATTCATGCTTTGGTTTCCAATCCAAAAGTCCAAGTTCGGAGAGGAGGAGTTGTTCGGCTTGGGAATAGAGAGATTTGGAATTTCGATTTTTGTTTATTGAGTCATCGACTAATTGTTTTATTAGATTTTCAAATTGATTACTTGGTAAATAAACTTTTATTTGACCCATGTCTTCAAGCAACAATCCTGTTTGCACAGCACCTCTAGTGTTTTGTTTTATTTGTAAATTTCCGTATTTACACATTAAAAAAACGGATAGATATTCCGAACTAATTTTTAAAGGTCGCAATATTGCAAGTTTACAACTACCTGTTGACTCAGGTATTGTATCTGTAATTAAAGATAAACTTCCAACGGTTCCAACTATTGAAAGCAACACATCTCCCTTTTGGAAATAAGATCGCTTCATATAGCCATACTCGTATACATTCCGCGGAATATAAATCGGGTTAGCATTTTCTAAAAAGAAACTTTTATTAACATCTTGCCCTCTATAATAAGGAATACCGCCACTTTCTTGGAAATATTTAGCAACTGACATGTGATTACCATCAGAAACTTTGCATATTTTAATTATTGATTCTGTTTTAATTTTTTCAAAAGTTTTTTGTAAATCAAGAAATTTTGGCTGATAATATTCTCCGTCTAAACGAAGCGTTTTCTCTAGTTCACTATAATTCACGATTGAGTATTGCATGGTTATTTTTACGAAATAAGTTTTTCAATTTCCGGCTTAAAAGCCAAAATTTCTGTGGCTTTTATGTAATAGCCGAGGTTCATCATTATTGGTGTAATCGCTGAAATTTTTTGTTGTGTGGGAATGTTTTCAATAATCAATTCGCCCTTGGCGTTAAATTGAGGCCATTGAAATAAAGTTCCTAAAAATATCACTCTTTCATTACCCAAACGCACATTGCCTTTTTTATCGGTATATCCATTTTCATTCAAAATAAAAATTGGCGACCCAGAGGAGCCTGGAAAGCAAGCCATATCAACTGCGCCGATATTTTTATCATTAAAATCTATCGCGGGGTGAGATGAGGTAATGCCCTTTCTAAACAGTGGTAGATTATTCTTCTTATCCCAAAGTCCGCTTGGATAACCGACCATAACAACATCTTCAATCGCACTCAAATCTTTAAGCTTTGCATTATCCCAAATGAATTCTTCGGTGATAGAAATATAATAAATTTCCTTTTGTTTCTGATCCTTTATTTGTTTAAATATTGGCACGGCAAAACAAAAACATAAATCTTGATCGGGATGAAAATGCCAATTTGCTGCAAAGGAAAATTTTATTTTTTCATCATATGGTGAATCGCCATTTTTGGTATGCAGAAAAAATTCAACTTCTTCTTTTGGATTGTCATTCACGACATGTTTGTTTGTGATAATCACAGGGACAGTATTTTTGTCATCAAAGGTGAAATCAAAGAAAAAACCCGTACCAGTAGAACTATTGCCTGCAACAAGCCTTACAGTGCTGAATAACATTTGTTCAGAAATTGTTTGTGGTTGTATCATATTACCTCCAAAAACTTAATTTTTCTTCTTTCGCCCAGTCAATAAACTTTTCCGCCACGCCGTCGGGCAATTCACCGTCGTGGTTGGTTTTGTAATTTCTCATTGAATATTGCATTGATTAATTTTTTAATTCTCATCGGTAATACTATATTATTTTATAGTCTCATATTTTGTATTTTATGATAATTAAAATTTTTATAGTCGCTTCTGTTACACTATCATTTATAATAGTGTAACAATTTTCATTTTATTACACTATTATAAATTTATTCCTCGATGTCGCTATTTAACAATGTTCAACAATTCCATGAAAAAATATAATTTATTTTTCTTTTTGTTGTCAGAAATTATCACTTGATTCTCTTCTAGCTTTTTAAGAAACTTAAAAGCGCTGGCTCTTGGGATTTCAGAAATTTTAATAAAGTCTTGGCTTTTGAAAATCGGCATCACAAAAAGCGCGTCAAGGATTTTGATGCTGAATTGAGACTTGGTAAGTTCGGTTATTCTTTGTTTTTTCTGTTCATAAAGCCCGATAATTTTTTTTGCTTTTGCGATATTTTCTTTTGACTGCTCAATAACCGCTTGCAAGAAAAAGGTTATCCAACCATCCCAATTATCATTTTGGGAAATATCCAGCAAGGCTTTGTAATATTCATCTCTGTGCGATTCCAGATATTCACTCAAATAGAAAGAGGGGTAGAAAATAGCTTTTTTGAAATATAAAAACAAAGGTATTATCATTCTGCCAACCCTGCCGTTGCCATCCATAAACGGATGAATCATTTCAAATTGCGCGTGAATAATAGCTAATTGAACAAGTAAATCCTTTTCTTCCGCATGAATATACTTCTCTAAATTTGACATCAAATCAGCAATTTTTTCAGCAGAAGGCGGGATATAAGTTGCTTGCTCAATTTTTGCACCGGGCTTTCCGATAAATACTGGTTGTCGTCTGAAATTCCCACTATCTTTGTTTTCTCCTCGCACCCCTTGGAGTAAAACCTCATGCGCTTTTTTAATAACTCTTGTTGAAAGAGAAAACTTTTCTGTTTCATCAATCGCCGTCTTTAGCGCCTTTCGGTAATTAATTACTTCCTGAATATCTTCATGTTTTTTTGTCTCTTTTTGCGGATTGGCTTCAAATTCCAAAACTTCCCTAAGAGTCGCTTGGGTT
>JAPXND010000055.1:0-8574 GCA_033808695.1 Armatimonadota bacterium | reverse complement strand
GGATAAAACGGCTTCATTGGTAATAAGGGGACTCAAAAGCACAGAGGGGTTGGGGATATTTTGAAGCAGTGCATCAAACCTGCCAATTTCCGCATTGGCTTTCCCAATTAAATGGACAAATGATTCCCATTTTATATTTTGAACCGGCAAATTCTTTGGCGTATAGTTATTTGTCATATTTTTGATAAATTTATCTCCAAAAACTTAATTTTTCCGACTCCGCCCACTCAATAAACTTTTCAGCCACGCCGTCGGGCAATTCACCGTCGTGGTTGTGCAAATCATGATCAATTATCATATGACCATTTTTATCTAATTTTGGCTGTCCTCCGCCATTTTTCAAAAACACATAATCACCGGAATTATCTTTGCCGGGCTTTTCGGAAACTGCAAAGAATATCGGATAGTCTTCCACCTTTGGGCAAAGCTCATCATCCCATTTTTGGACAAAAAGCACGCTGGTTTTGGTTCCAGTGTGCGGCTTGAAAGTATTTACATGAAGCCCCACTACTGCAAGAATTCTGGCTCTTTCAGCGATATACTCGCGAATTGCCTTATCTGATGTGTTGTTGAAACGGCCTTGCGGTAAAACAATCGCCATTCTTCCGCCCAGCTTCAAAAAGTTTAAGTTTCTTTCAATAAACAAAATATCACGCCCGACTTTTGATTTCGGTTTGTTTTTTTCATTGTAACCGAGATCATATTTATGAATAATACGGGACTCTTTGATATCACCGGCAAACGGCGGGTTGGCCATTAAAATATCAAAATTAAATTCTTTGTATGAGCTTTTATCTTTCCGCAGAGCTTCAAGACGCTTTAATCCCGCTCCGTACACTTCCAGCCAGTCGCGGTTTTGGATTGATTCATTCCAGCGTTCATAATCAAGATTGTTGAGATGTAACACATTGGTGTTTCCGTCTCCGGCGATTAAGTTTAAAGTACGAGCTACACGTACTACCTTTTCATCAAAATCAATACCAAATATTTTTTCAATATTCTCTCTATCTTTAGATTCAACACCATGAAAAAGGGAATCAAAAAGATAAAAAATTGTATGTATAGGAAACCCGCAAGATCCGGCGGCAGTATCTACCATGTATTCGCCGGCTTTTGGATTTAGCATTTTTACGCACATATCAATCACATGACGTGGGGTGAAATATTGTCCTTTTTCACCTTTTGCCGATTTGTTGACCAAATATTCAAAGGCCTCATCTATGATCTGTAAATTAGAATTGAAAAGTTTTATATCCTGCAAACTGGAAATGGCTACTGACAAATGAGATGGTGAGAGTTGAATCTGGCTAGCATCATCAAAAACACCTGGCCATTTCTTTTTTGCTTCATCAAAAAGTTTTTGAATTTTCTTTTTAAGTTCACTTTCTGACTGGCCTGTATTTCTAAATTCCAAAACCCTAAAATCTGAATCATCAAAATCAGCTAAGATTTTTTTAAGTTTATCAAAATCACTATACCCAGTATCAGGCAACTCTTTTTTCATCAATCGATATAACTCTCTCTTATCTAGATCACTTTGTAGTTCATCATATAGTTTGGTGAAAATGAGTTTAAAAACTTCTTCAAAAACATCCACACCCGCATTGGCCAAAACTTCATCTTCCATTTCCTGAATAATGGTTTTAAGCGATTTTCCCTCGTTCGGGATTTTATCTTTGATGATTAAATCTTTAAACGTAAATCTTTCTTTTAAAATATCTTCAAGCGTCTGGTCGGCTTTGGGAATATCGGTAATATCTTCAAAATGATTTGGGTCTTTGCGGTTGTAGTGCGAAATTTGTCCACCATTGGTCCAAACTGCAATCGGCGCGCCTGTGGCATGGGTGTATGAGCGAAGCTGATTTTTTCCGTCTTGGAGTTTTGGCTTTTTGATTTCGACGATAATGTATTCAACAGTCGGGCGATCTTGGTCAAAAACTACAATATCAGCAAATTTTGTACCAACAGAACTTCCAAACTGAACTGGATGTTCAAAAGCTATTCTTTTTTTTGGATAACCATATTCAGAAAGTAACTTCATTGCATAAAGCTGACGTACAACCTCCTCCGGCTTCAAAACTATTTCTTTGTCGCGGATGGCGCAAACAACATGGGGTTTGCCGTCTTTGAGCGTGATTTTATTTTCGAGTTCATCAATTAGTTTTTGATCAAATAAAGAAAGGCTGTAATTTGAATCTTTGATAATATTTAATATGTTTTTCATGGTTTTATTTCACTAAATCATATAAAGAAATACCAAGGCCGTCGGCGATTTTTGTTATCGTTGCAACGAAGGATTTTGAATAACATCACTCTCAATTTTAGCCTAAGTTTATCCACCTTTTTAGCTAAAGCGTCTTGCGTAATGTCTTTCTTTTTACGCCATGTTTTGATTTTCTGACCTATTGTTTTAACTTAATTCATTTTCTTTTCTTCCATATAATGTTAGTGTAAAGATATTAGCATTTAACAATCATCAATATAATAATAACAAATAAAGCAAAAACAGTCCAATTAAAAATAAGTGAATCCCGCTTTGACCAGTCTCTTTGGGGCAAAATTCCAATTTGCGCTTAAAATCGACTGGGAAGCCCTCGTAGAAGGCGAACATATTTCCTTATAATGGCGGAGAGGGTGGGATTCGAACCCACGGTGACGCAAGCGCCACAACGGTTTTCGAGACCGCCGCTTTCGACCACTCAGCCACCTCTCCTAATAACGAATCCTTTGGTCAAAACAGTTTGATAATCTATGTTTATGGGGGAATTTTATGAGTATCATGCTATCATAAATTAATATCTTTTGTCCAGATTTTAACTAATAGGAACCACTATACTATACCTATAACATTGCTGCAGGGAATTTTGACTTCAGCATAGAAGGAATTACAAATTGAATATAAGGCTGTTCATTACCTGCCAATGAATGTTTTGAAACTTCCGCTAAACAAATCGGCTATATCTCGTTTGATTTCATCATTGCTAATCTGCCAGCCTGTTTGTGCAAGATCTGAGTATTTATCAATCAACACATTGGCTATAACTCTGCGTGAATGTTTCCACTTATATACAAGCTGGTCAAGGATACGTGCATCAGAGTGCTGAGGGATAAAACTTGTTCCTAACAGCTCCACTCTCATGCGGGTGATCTCATCAATCATACTGGGATTGTTGAGGAACCACCAGCATCCAAAGACCATAAGGCTGCGGAATTTCCTTGCCGTTACACATAATTCGTGCTGGTTCTCATGTGAAAGCATAGTTACAAGAAACTTGTTTTCTGTGTAGTTGGCGCATAAATATTCCACCGATTTGATATTTGACCTGCCTACCGAATCTCCAGCAAGCTTTAATTGCGGATTAACGGATCTTTTAACTCCTATCATCATTGCAAACGGAATATTGAATTCCGCCAGCAAGGGAAGTATGCATTCCGATATCAATCGGCTTCTTGGGGAGTCATCGGGAAAGACAAAATCAGATGGAAGTGAAACTGCCATATATACCGGTCTAATTCTAACAATCCAATCTTTCAGGAATCTTCTTACTTCCGACAGGGTTTTATCGCCAAAATCAGTTTCTGCCATGTATCCCCATTGCTTTAATTGCGGAACAGCGTTTTCCCAAGAGTTGAGCATTACATCTAATCTCAACGCAGGTTGAAATCTTGAATCACCGGCTCCTTTATCCATCCATACCGGATATTCAACATGGTCAAATGGATCGTTTGTCATTACAACCGATTCTACTCCGGCAAGATCAAACACCTTATCAATGTAATCCGATACATCCATCGAGCTAAAATATTCACGATATTGATTGAGATTTCTTGATGCAGTATCTAATCCAAGTTCATTCAACACAGTAAGCACTCCCTGACATGCTTCGCTTATGGGTGAATGTTCAATAAACAAAACTCTCCATATATGGTCAGCCTGATCCTTTTTGCTTAATGACCAGAATTCATCATATGTGATATCCGACCATCGCATGGTTTCAGCAATGAGATAGTGATAAGTAAGCAAATCATCTATACCCCATAGCAGCAGTTGATTGAAATTCCTTGAGAAAAGATGTGTATGAATATCCACAACTTTAGTATCCATAACGGCGTTATAAACCATCTCAGCTATATTGTTAGGTTGATTATTCATTATAGAATCTCCAAAATTACACTCCGGAAAATGCATTAAATCCGCCATCCACAGCAATAACAGTCCCTGTTACAAAGCTGCTGGCTGGTGATGCAAGCCAAAGAATAGCGCCGATAAGATCATCAGGGCTGCCAAAGCGTCCCATAGGAGTGTGCTTGATCACAGAATAGCCTCTAGGAGTTAAATTGCCATCTTCAGTTGTAAGTAAAAAACGATTCTGATTTGTAAGAAAGAAACCCGGAGCAATGGCATTCACTCTAATCTTTGGGGTGTATTCCTGTGCAATATGAATTGCAAGCCATTCCGTAAAGTTGCTTACTGCTGCTTTTGCCGACGAATAAGCCGGAATTCTGGTTAATGGACGAAAAGCATTCATACTGGAGAAGTTGATAATAACTCCGCCATCTTCATTATGTATCATTTTCTTAGCAAATACCTGACTGGGAAGTATTGCTCCACCCATAATATTAAGCGCAAATACATCCATCAGAGCGTCTGCAGGAAGATCAAAAAAAGAGCAATCAGCAGAAGTAGTTGCTTTCGGTTTGTTGCCGCCCGCAGCATTGATAAGTATATCTACCTGTCCTACATCTTTTGTTATTCTATCAGCAATCTCTTGAATGGAATTTTTATCCAAAACATCCATCCTATAACCGCACACATCTATTTCATTTTCTCTGAGCTCCTGCTCTCTTTCATCCGTCGGCATTATATCTGCAAGTATGATTCTTGCTCCTGCGCCGCCCAAACCTCTAGCAACTGATCCTGAAAGAATCCCCGCTCCACCGGTAATCAGAGCTGTTTTATTTTGCAGTGAAAAAAGTTCATCTATATAACTCATTTTACTCCTCCCATTCCGTATGGAAAACACCTTTTTTATCTATCCTTTGATAAGTATGCGCACCAAAGAAATCTCTTTGAGCCTGTATGAAGTTAGCCGGCAGATTGCTTGCTGATGCGCTGAAATAGTAGTCTAACGCTGATGACAGCACAGGCATCGGTATACGGCTCATTCTTGCAATTTCGAGAGTGCGATTTACTGCATCCAGCTTGCTTTCGAGATATTGAATTGATTTAGTATTGAGCAGCAGATTTACGTTGGTCTGATCTTCCTTAATTATTTCCTGAAGGAAATTAAGCATTTTCGCACGAATAATGCATCCGCCTTTCCAGATTCTCAATACTTCAGCAAGATCAAGCTCATACCCAAAAGCATCAGAGGCTGCAGACATCAGCCATATCCCCTGTGAAAATGACAGAAACATTGCAAACAGAGCTGAATCGCGCAGGTCATCAATCATAGATTGTGTGTAATCAACCTTGTCATTATAAGCAGCCGCTAAATCTGCTGTTTTAACGCGAAGATTTTTGAAATGCGATATAACTCTTGATGAAACCGCCGCCGACAATGATGGTACAGGAACTCCCAAATCCAGTCCGCTCTGACTTGTCCATTTGCCGGTTCCTTTTTGTTCAGCCTGATCAAGTATCAAGTCAACAAGCGGTTTTCCTGTTTCTATATCTATCTCTCTCAGCACTTTATAAGAGATTTCATATAGATATGAGTTCAATTCACCTTTATTCCAGCTTTCAAAAACATCGCTGATCATTGGGGCTTTCATGTCAAAAGCAGAACGCATTAAATCATATGCTTCGGATGTATTCTGCATTATGGAGTATTCAATTCCATTATGAACCATCTTCACAAAATGTCCCGCAGAACCATTGCCTACATATGTACAGCATGGACCGTCATCTGTTTGGGCAGCAATTTTTATTAGAATATCTTCAACCAGCTCATATGCATATTCTGCTCCGCCAGGCATTATAGATGGACCATGGAGTGCACCATATTCTCCTCCGCTTACACCCATTCCAAGAAAAAGATACCCTTGCTCTTCAAGCTGCGCAAGCCTTCTCTCTGTGTCAGGATAATAAGAGTTTCCTGCATCAATGATAAGATCATCTTCATCAATATATGGAAGAATGCTTTCAATAACCAAATCAACCGCTTTACCTGCCTGCACCATTAAAATTATCCTGCGAGGTTTTTCCAGACTTTCTACAAATGCAGGTAAATCATATAACCCTTCAATTTGTTCATTCTCTACACGATTTTCAATAAAATCGGTGGTTTTTTCCGGTGTTCTGTTATAAACAGAAACCGTATATCCCTGGTGTGCAATATTGAGAGCAAGATTCTGACCCATTACTCCCAACCCAATCAATCCGATATCATTTCCTGTATGCATACTTAAAATCCTCTCTTTGAGTGCTCGGTATATATATTACCAATATGATTTATAAGATATTTGAAAAAGGAATAATTCTTCTCATACATTTCTGTATCAGAACTTATAGGCTCAATATTTGCTTTATAGCTGCTCATTGCCTGTGCAGCTTCTTCAATGCTGCCGAATGTTTTCATATGAGTGAATGCAATCATAGCAGACCCAATGAGGGATGGCTCGGTTACAGATGAGACTTGTAAAGGTATGCCAAGAATTGAAGCAATCATTTTCATCCAAAATTCTGAACGGCTTCCACCTCCGCCTACCCTCACCTTATCAGGCTTGATTCCATTCTCAGACAGTGATTGAGCTGTTGTTTTGAGCATATATGAAACACCCTCCATAGCTGCTCTTATAACATGCGCTCTTGTGTGATGCGCTCGCATTCCCATAAACAGACAAGAAGCCTGATTCCCAATCTGCGGATTGCGTTCCCCACTTAAGAATGGCAGACAGAAAAGTCCCTCTGTAGTTTTCACGCTGGCAGCTTCATCAATCATACTTTCATATGATGCTGCCATTACATTGTCTTTAAGCCATTTCAACACAATTCCTGCATTGTTTATTCCGCCTCCAGGAAACCATCTGCCATAAGCAAGATATCCGGTTTGGAGCCGCATAAGCGGATTTTCATCAAGGACGGGTGTTTTTGCCGCTGCTCTAAGCATAGATGTTGTACCCATATTGATTATACCAGTATTACCATCCATGCAGCCTAAACCAATCCCTACAGCGCCGCCATCATAAACTCCTGTTATCAGCTGGACATTGGAATTTAATCCAAGCTTTTCTGCAATTGCTGCAGGTATCTTTCCAATCGACTGATCAGAAGGAACTATCTGCGGAAGCTGGCTGCGGTCTATTTCTAAAACACTCAATGGGTAATTATCCCAATCTAGCGTTTGCAGATTCATTAGTGATGAAGATGAAGCCAAACTTGCATCTGTATATGGCACACCCATAATTCGATACATAAGATAATCCTTTGAACCTAAAAAACAGCGTGCATTATGAAATAAATCCGGCTTTGCTTTTTTCATCCAGTATATCTTGGAAAACGGGTATTGAAAAAGCGGAGGACATCCAGTAAGCTTATACAACAAGGGTATATCAACTAATTCATCGAGCTGACCAAATGTATCCTGAGGTCTGGTATCAAGCAGTGTCATTATGCCTGAAAGCGGCTGCATCTTTGAATCAACAGGAAGTATACTGAATTGATAGGATGAAATGATGAGGGTAGTGATGTTATCTTTATATCCCTCTGATGCCTTACTGCACACATCGCAAAACACATTGAAAAGTGTATTTGGATCATGTTCAGCCCTGCCGGATGAATCCTTCACTACCTCCATCTCACGATAGCTTAGATTTATTTCATCTCCGCATTCATTTACAAGAGCTGCTTTAACATTTGTTGTTCCAACATCAACAGCCAGCGCTAATTTTTCAGAATTCATCATCTAATACCAATTCCTTATGCTTTTAAAACTTCTGGATTGATAAGTTCATCGGGCGCTTTTCCAGCTGCAATACATTCAACATCTTCTACCATTTTTTCACCCATCAGCTTAAGTGATTCACGCGTGTAAGCGGCTATATGCGGAAGGATAGTAACATTAGGGAATTTCAACAATGGATGTGTTTCATCTATTGGTTCACCTTCTACAACATCCATACCGATTGCCGCTAATTTGCCGCTTTCCAACGCTGCAATAAGCGCATTTTGATCTATCAATTCGCCTCTTGCAGTATTCACAATGTATACACCCTGCTTCATTGCATTAAATTCGTTATGAGACAGCATATATCTGCTTGTTTGATTTAGGGATGCATTAAGTGAAATGATATCTGCCTCTTTTAACAGCTCATCAAGCGATACCGGTTGAGCGCCAATTGATTTGATATATTCGGGCTTCAAATTTGGATCGTATGCAATGATATGAGCTCCAAACCCACGGTCAAGTATTTCCGCCACCCGGCTGCCTATGTTCCCAATTCCAATTATACCCACTTTTTTGTCTTTGATTTCAGACCCTACAAACTCTGCCCGTTCTGACCATTTGCCCTGACGAACTTTCTTTGCTGCTTCTGCAGTGCGTCGAAGTATGTCTAATAACAATGTTACTG
>JAPXND010000054.1:12556-16046 GCA_033808695.1 Armatimonadota bacterium | reverse complement strand
GATGGAAGCATTCTTGTTGGAGACAGCACGTACTTTTCACCGACCATCAGTATCCGTATTGGTGATGTAACAGACCTTAAATGCTTCAATCCGCTTACATTATCCCTTGATGATATTCAAACTAATGTATTGCGCAAGGAATCTATAGAAATAAATGGAAAATCGTACGATGCTTATGTTATCCTCAGCAAAACACCAATTGGTGAAATGACCTGCTGGCAGGCCAACAATGGAGATTTGCTTAAGGTTGTTGCCTTAATGGGGATATCAATGATAATGGAACCCAAGAATATTGCAATGTCTATGCAGCCGCAGATGGATGCCTATATGCCAACAGACGATCTTGCAGTTATGACATCTGCCCAAACCAACATCGATATTCCGGAGCCTCGCAAAGTAAATAAGCTTTTAATCAGATTCCATGGCATGAAGGAAAAATCGTTTGCCATAACAGATTCAAGACAAACAGCGTCTTTCTCCGATGGAGAAGTCCCATATGCTGAATATGAAATATCGGCTGCACTGCAGGATTATGCCAAATCAGTATCTCTGCCCATTACTGACAAATCGTTAACAAAATATTTGGAAGACACTCCATATATCCAGCCGTCAAATCCGGAAATCAAAAAAATTGCTGAGGAAATTGTTGGCGGAGAAAAAAATGCATGGAAAGCGGCTTCTAAAATAAGAGCGTGGATTTATGCTAACATGCACACTAAGGGCAACATAGGAATCCTTCGCTCGTCGGTTGATGTGCTGCACGCCAAGGAAGGTGTGTGCCGAGATTATGCAATTTTGTGCGCCTCTATCGCTCGCTCGGCAGGGATACCGTCAAAAGTTGCTGCCGGTCTCATCTACTGGCGCAACGGATTTTACTACCATGCATGGACCGAAGTATACATCGGAAAATGGGTGCCGATAGACTCCACGCTTGCTGTGGATTTTGTTGATGCTACGCATATTAAGCTGTCAGAAGGCGAAGCTACTGATATGTTCTGTTCCATCAGAACAATGGGATCGTTAAAAGCAGAAGTCATCAGCTTCAAGCATCTTGCCGATGAGTAATGCCTGCATTTCAAATCAGACTGTGCAGCAATCCTTGTTCTTTTTAGCAGTCCTTCTGCAAGTCCCATAGATTAGTTATCAACCAATGGTTCAATTC
This sequence comes from Armatimonadota bacterium, assembly GCA_033808695.1. Lineage (GTDB taxonomy): Bacteria > Armatimonadota > UBA5829 > DTJY01 > DTJY01 > JAPXND01. The sequence goes on along the minus strand of JAPXND010000054.1, from coordinate 14,884 downwards.
AAAAACTGCATACTGACTTGAATGTTCATCTTCGGGGCTGAACTCACAGCGGAATATAAAACTAATATAAGTGAAGTTATAATAACACACTTTTCATGATTTTACTCCTATTTTTAAATCAGATGGTTGAATTCTATTTACTTGAAATTGAAATGATTGTTTATCGTTAGAGTTGTATTCATAAATGAAGTCAACTATATCAGATATCATTACAGCAGGACCAGTAAAATCAAGTTGTTCATACATCTCTTTTATCTCATCTGCAGTATAATTTTACTGTTAAGGTATTGACTCTAAACTTGCAATTACTTAGTTCCTTCTCAGATAATTGCGGTCTTGCCTCCAAAAGAAGAGGAATGAATTGACTCTTCTGCTGATTTGTCATAGATTCAATAGGAATTCCATTATTGATTGCCTCAGCCACTTGAGATTTATCGAGCATTCCATTTTTATTGTTTCCGCTTCCTTTGCCTTTTCAGAGTTTGGTACAACATGTAGGAATTTAATCCATTTTTATTAGTCTTGTTTTCCCAGTAAAACCCAAAAAGCAGCGCAGTCTGCCTCATGGGGAGCGATGTCTTTTGCAAAAATAGTAACATTTCGGTTTTTAATGTCATTCTTCACTCTTATTTTAACACCGGTTTTCTGTTCAAGAACCCGGTAGAAGTATGACAGCGGTTCACAATCAATAGACAATGTGATTTTTCCTGAAGTCGAGGGTCATCCTTCATACGAACAGGAGCATCTGCAGAATACAGATTTGAGCTGCATAGAATCAAAATATACGCTAAAAATATCTTCTTAAACATAATATTTCTCTTATTTATATAGATATTTAAACACTTTATTTAGGTAAAAAGTTGTATTGTTTTTAAAGCATGATAACATATAGTATTGTTGACATCAACTTTAGTCAAACGTTATACTCTAAACATAATCCTCAAGGATTCCGGCAAACAAATTGGATGGTAACATGCTTAAAGAGTTCAAAGAATTAATGCGCTACAAGGAATTGCTTATAAGGCTTGTAGTTCGTGATATAAAGGTTAGATATAAAAATTCGTTTCTTGGATTCTTATGGTCATTGCTCAACCCGCTGCTTCAGGTTGCAGCTATGACATTTGCGTTTAGAAAAGTGCTTGCTATAGATATTCCTAACTATTCTGCATATCTTTTATGTGCATTTCTTCCATGGTCATTTTTCCAAATGTCAGTATTAGATGCAAGCATGTCGATTCTTCTTCAGAGTTCGCTTGTCAAAAAAAGCTACTTCCCGCGAGAAGTTCTTCCTATTTCTATTGTGCTTTCAAATTATGTCCATTTCCTGATGGCAATGGGAGTGTTCTTTGTATATCTTCTTCTAAGAGGCACAGAAATCCAGATAACCTGGCTGCTGCTGCCGGTTGTTTCAATCATACAGCTGATGTTAAATATGGGAGTAGCTCTTTTTGTATCAGCCATGAATGTGTTTTATGAGGATGTTAAATATATGGTAACCGTTATCCTTAACCTGCTTTTATTCCTTATGCCTGTTATGTATATGGTAGAAAACAGCAGTTTTACAAAAGGTATAGATGAACCATATAGATCAATTATTACGCAGTCATATTACATCAATCCATTATCAATGCTGTTAACTGCATACAGAAAACTGCTCCTTCCGCCATTCAACAGCCAAACAATACAAGATATTCCGCTCAACTATTGGTATCTTGCACTATCAGGCGTTACATCGGCGCTGATTTTTATCGGTGGATATGCATTTTTCAACAAGCGAAAATGGTATTTTGCAGAGAGGCTTTAAATGTATGCAATTATAGTAAAAGATCTCAGCAAGTCATTTATGCTTGGGCATGAGAAATATAATACTCTTAAAGGACTTCTGCTTTCATTCCGCAAAACCAGATATGAGAAATTAGAAGCCATAAAGGGAATCTCTTTTTCAGTAAAAACCGGTGAAACACTCGCTATTATCGGTAGAAACGGTTCTGGCAAAAGCACGCTGCTCAGCATCTTGTCGCGGGTCTATATTCCAACTAGCGGTGAATATCAATTAAATGGACGATTATCCTGCCTGCTTGATCTTGGTGCAGGCTTCCACCCCGATCTAACTGGAACAGAGAATATCTACCTTAATGGCGCTATTCTTGGTATGAAATCTAAAGAAATACAGCAAAAGTATAATGATATAGTTGAATTTGCAGAGCTGGAAAAGTTTATAGATGCACCCATACGAACATATTCAGCAGGAATGACAATGCGGCTTGGGTTTTCAATTGCTGTACAATCAGACCCCGATATTCTTCTTGTTGATGAAGTATTGGCTGT
>JAPXND010000054.1:0-12546 GCA_033808695.1 Armatimonadota bacterium | reverse complement strand
TGGGCGATGAGATGTTTCAGCAGAAGTGCTACGCCAAAGTCCGTGAATTTCAGCAAAAGGGAAAAACAATTGTTTTTGTATCGCACGATATCAAAGCGGTAAGAGAAGTTGCCTCACGGGTTATTTGGATGAGCAACGGTAAAATTATTGCAGATGGTGATGTTGATACAATCCTTGATGAATATCTGAAATTCTCTTATGATAACTAATAATAGACTATTAAAGTAATATTTTAGGGGGACATAAAATGCATGCCAGATTTATCAGCTTGGTTTTTGTATTTATAATCTTTTCCTCAGTTGTATCTGCAGTTCCCGTAGAAAAAACTAAATACGGCAAAGCTCCTCTCAGACTGGAAGCTCGCCCGGATCCGCTCTCCTTCGTTAATCCTGAAACAACCGCAGACATGACACAGGTTATAAGCAATTATGGAGTAAATGCTCAGTGGATTTCTGTTGTTGACCCAAACGGAAATCCATATTACAAGTCACAATTTCTTCCTACCACCCTTGATGACTTAGATAAAAGAGAGCAGCTGCTGAAAAACGCTGTCAAGGAGATACATAAGCAGGGAATGGCAGCAATATCATGGTATTCCCTTATTTTATCCGCTTCATCCTGGAAAAATCAGCCTGAATGGAGGCAGCAATATCTTTCAGACCCAATTCCCGGCGATCAGCAGGAAATATGGTGCTGCATTAACTCTGGCTATGGTGATGCGCTCATCGATTTCTGCAATGAAGCCATCGAAAAATTCGATTTGGACGGCATTTGGTTCGATGGCAGCGCCTTTACCGAAATTTGGCATCGACCGCTGCCTTATTCATGCATATGCTCATCCTGCAAAAAACTTTTCAAGGAACAGACCGGTTTAGAGATTCCAACTAAAGCAGATTGGAATGATCCTGTATTTCGGCGATGGGTTGCTTGGCGGTATGATGTTTTCTCATCCTATATAGGCAGAGTCGCTTCTGAAATACGCAGGGAACATCCTAAAGCTGCAGTTGTTCTCAATCACTATCACCGACCGCTTATACCCTGGCAGGGAGCAATTCCGCTGAACCCTTACAAAGCCGACATCATAACAGGGTCGGAAGGATCTGGTGAAAAGATTGTTGATTTAACTATGAGATTATGCCGTGCATACGGACGTCCGCAATCAGAGGTTTGGACACATCTCGATTATGGAAATCTCATCCACCATGCGCTTACAAATATAACAGCCGGGGGATATCCCTCCTATGGCGGAAACGCATGGGACAAAGGGAGTGTTGAAACCCTGAAGATCATCAATTCATATCTCAGCAAACTCTCCCCTTATATATCAGGCTCTTCAATTCCATATGCGGCAATTCATGTATCCCAGCAAACGGAAACGTTCTATCTTTCTCGTGACAGAAAAGGTCTTGACTGGGAAATGGAACCCTTCTGGAGTTCACTAATCGGATGGACACAGGGGCTTATGCAGTCTCACATTTCACCGGATTATATTTATGACAAAAGCTTAACGCTGAAAAACCTGAAAAAGTATAAAGTATTTATAATGCCAATTTCTTTTGCACTCTCTGATCAGCAATGTAAAACGGCGCTGAAATATGCAGAACAGGGCGGTACATTAATACTTGGCCCCTGGACAGGCATTGCAGATGAGTGGGGCGAATTGAAGCGGACAAATATTATTGCAGATAAATTAGGCTTCAATTACAAAAACACACCATCATATGCTGCAACGGAGCGTAAAGCTGTTACGCTGATAAACACCCAAGGCGAAAATCTTGGTACATATCCCATGCTGCATGCCGATACATCAATTTCAAACAATGAGTGGGAAGTTTTATATTATTCAACTGTAAATGGAGAAGATCTGCCATGTATAATACAAAAGAAATATGGCAAGGGACGGGTAATTCTATCTGCCGTAGACATGGCTGATTTTGAATCTAAATGGACAATAGGTGCAGACGGAGATACTTCTATCGCTCCAACTGATGAAACTGCTGCAGTTGGCAAAAGATCAATGAAATTCATAGATGGACCTAATACAGCACATGTATTTTATCCCGATTTGGAAATGCATCACTATCTTATAGATGCTGCCGTAATGAACGAGGGCAGATTTAGCTGCTGGCTCAAACTCGACAAAGATTCCAACGTGGTTATAGAAAATCGTGATAATAAACCAGTTCTTGGAACCTATGTAAATATCAAAGGCGACGGTTCAATCTATGCAAATGATGAAAAGCTTGGAGAGATAGAGACTGATAGATGGTTCCGCATTGAAATTCGTTTCCGATTAACCGGAGACAACAAAACCTACGATGTGCATGTGCAGCCACAGGGGTCTCAAGAACAAATTTTCAAGAATTTGATATACAAAGATGAAGATTTTGCACGATGCAACTGGACAGTATTGTATGGCGACGGAACCGATAACGCTGTGTTCTATGCTGATGAAATCAAAATTGAAGCAGTAAGCAATGATAAATCCATGCTGGTATTTTATGACGGATTTGAAGAAGATTCGGATAACAGAATAAATCCTGTATCCTATTTGGGCAATAATCTGCTAAAAACAATAGAACCAGATATTGAAGTAGAAGCCCCGCCGTCATTACGGATGGGTGCATTCCGCAAAAACAAAGATGAAATAATAGTTCATTTACACAACATCAATGGCAGTGAGGATGGAAAATCCAAATCTTCTTACGCCCTGGTAAAGTTGAAACAGCCTATAACAAGCGTCAGGCTCTTATTTGCAGATAAAGAAGTTCCGGTTATCCAAAGAGACGGCAGGTATACCCTGTATATATCGTCTATCCCAATGATGGAAACCGTTATTATAAAAACTGAATAGCTAAACAATAAAAAGCTGGAATTTTGTATTGGCTCCAAAGAATGAAAAATATCAATGGCTTTGAATTGTAATGGAAAATATACTATAATCAGTATAAAAGTAATAATAATCACAAATTTTGTTGAAAAAGTTAAAATTCAGTTGCCAATTATGCTTTCCTGTTGTATAATTGCCTCAATGAGGATATCATGAACGATAAACTTGATAAAATCGATATAATAAGAGAAAGATTCGACACTACGTATGAAAAAGCAAGTGAAGCGCTGGATTATGCAGATGGTGATGTTGCTTCTGCCCTAATACTTCTGGAGAAGCAGAAACCGCTTTCCGAAAGCCTTATCGATATGGGTGTTGAAATTGTTAATGATGTTCAAAAGATCATCGACAAAGGATCAATTAAAAAGCTGCGAATAAAACTTGGCAACAAAATTGTAAGAGAAATTCCGGTTACCCTTACGGCTGCAGCAACAATAGCAATTGTATTCGCAGCGGTACTTGTCACTAAACTTGTAATTGAAGTAGATAGAGGCGAGGAAGATAATGTTCATTAAAAATGGTGATGGTGATTTTATCCCTATCAGACACGCAGAATTTGAATCTTTAGGTGATTTTAATGTTGTAAACATGGCGCAAGCCGGTGTAGAAGAAGCTTCTGAATATCTTCTTTATAAATACCGGAACCTTGTAAGAAACAGAGTGAGATCATACTTCTTGGTTGGCGCAGAAAAAGAAGATCTGCTGCAAGTTGGTATGATAGGCCTTTGGCAGGCAATAATCGATTACAGTCCGGATAAAGCTATATCATTCCCTGCATTTGCCAGAATATGCATACAAAGACACATAATAACCGCAATAAAAACCGCTACCCGTCAGAAACAAATACCGCTGAACACATCCTTATCTCTAGAATCTCCAACAGATGATTCCAGCTCCGAATGGACTTTATCTGATGTTTTGGCATCAGATGAGATGGTTGATCCGGAAGATCTTGTAATGCGCCGTGAAGATTCCAAAAACCTGCAGGAAATGCTTCAGCAAATGTTAAGCGAATTTGAATGGCGTGTACTTGCAAGATACAAAATTGGAAAAAGCTACAGAGAAATTGCACATGAGTTAAGATGTAAAACTAAATCAGTAGACAATGCTCTTGCAAGAATAAAAAGAAAAGTATCCGGCACACCGTTAGAAACTATTGAATAATTATAGTTTTATTTCCAACAAATATACCGACAGCGGACAATTCGCTCCGCTGTCATTCACCTCCTTAGGGTAAATAAATGATAATTCCTAATACACGCCTTCTGCAGGAGGAGTTTGAACAAACAAGCTTGTCTCCGTATGCATCAAAAAGCGGCAATAGCAAAGGCAGAGAAAAATTTGAGGAAAAATGCAGCATACGTACAGAATACCAAAGAGACAGAGACAGAATAATACACTCAAAGGCGTTCAGAAGGCTGAAGCACAAAACTCAGATGTTTATCTCCCCGGAAGAAGATCATTATCGTACACGGCTTACTCATACTTTGGAAGTATCTCAAATAGCGCGCACTGCAGCAAGGGCTTTGCGATTAAATGAAGACCTTACTGAAGCAATAGCTTTAGGACACGATATTGGACATACACCCTTTGGTCATGTAGGAGAAGATGCATTAGACGCCGTATATGCAGAATACGACCCAAAGTCGGGTTTTCATCACAGTATACAGAGCCTGCGTGTGGTAGAAAAGCTTGAAAGAGATGGCGAAGGCTTGAATCTTACCTGGGAGGTAAGAGACGGCATACTTCACCATTCCAAAGGGATTAAGGACTTAAAGCTTGATGAAACCGGCTTATCATCAACTCTTGAAGGCAAACTGGTTAGAATATGTGATAGAGTAGCCTATATCAATCACGATATAGATGACTCAATCCGTGCAGGAATGATTACACTAAACGATCTGCCATCTGACAGCATAAAACTATTAGGCGCAATGCATTCGCAGCGTATATCCAACATGGTGAACGATATTATAAACAACAGCGCAAACAAAAATGATATACACATGAGCGCCAATATGGTAGAAGCTACAAATAAACTAAAAGATTTTTTGTTCAGCAATGTATATAACCCATTGCCCAGATTAGAAGAACTCAATAATGCAAGAAGAATTATAGACAGCCTTTTCCGGTTCTATATGGTCAATATCAACCAGCTGCCGCTCTGGCTGCAGCCAGTTGATAGCCAAGTAGAGTCAAAAGCTCGATCAGTATGTGACTATGTTGCAGGAATGACAGACAGATATGCACTAAGGCTCTACGAAGCAAATATAAAAAACAAATAATGCACTTGGGTAATTGGAAAATCTGTTCCCTTGTGCTATAATAAAATCATCATCCTGTATAATCTAAATACACCTGCGTTTAGAGAATAGGAAGCAGTATACTTAGCAGGAACCTTGAAGAATTGGGGGTGGATGTTATGGCAGTAAAACCATCAATAAAATGTAATTGCGGTCAGCGCATTATTGCCAAAGATGTTATGCAAACAGGTTATTACCTGAGATTATATGGACCAAGTTTTGTTTATGTTAAATTTCGTTGTTCCAGATGCAAAAAATTAGGCGAACAATTTGTAAAACAGGATCAGTGGGAAGATAGTATCTTAAAAGACATCCACACTGATGAAGAAAAAAATGAAAGAGAAGCGCTCAGAAAGCTAGGTCCAATCAGCATAAATGAACAAATTGATTTTCATTTCAAGCTGGAAAATCCAGATGCACTCTCTTTATTAACCGAAAGAGGACAATCCAAAACAAAATCAATGAAAAGCAAACTAGACAAATAATCAAAGATGCCCTGTATAATTGCAGGGCATATGTCTTTGTCATACATGCAGCAGCAATAACCAGAGACGCGTCCTTTAAAATATAATCCTCCTGACTTATCACATCTATGGCAAATGAATAGACTGCACAATAAAAAACCTTGAAATTTAATGATGTTTATGATACACTAATATGCCTTGTCCAATATATGGACATGGTAAATCACACCCTTTTGGACTTTGAGTCAGGTGTCGCACTCTGCGATCGATTCAAAGGATGATGCAAGGGGAGGATATAACCAAAGAGAGGAAACTTAATGGCATCAATCACTATGAAAGACCTTCTGGAAGCCGGAGTACACTTCGGACACCAGACCCGCAAATGGAACCCCAAGATGAAAAGATACATCTATGGGGCAAGAAATGGCATATACATCATCGATCTGCATCAAACACTCAAGATGTTTGAAACCGCAAGAACCTTTGTTCAAGAAACAGTAAGTGCAGGCGAAATTGTATTATTTGTAGGAACCAAAAAACAAGCTCAGGAAGCTGTTGTAGAAGCTGCAAAAAGATGCGGAATGTATTGGGTAAATGAAAGATGGCTGGGTGGAATGCTCACCAACTTCAATACAATTCAAACCAGAATTGCAAGATTAAATGAGCTTGTAAAAATGGAAGAAGACGGCATTTTTGAAAAACTTCCTAAAAAAGAAACATCGAAGCTCAGAGAAGAAATGGCTAAACTAGAAAGATTCCTTGGCGGTATTAAAACAATGCCAAAACTACCGGGTCTAATTTACATTGTAGACTTGAAAAAAGAGCATATTGCAGTTAAGGAAGCCCGCAAACTGGAAATACCTATTGTTGCAATTGTTGACACTAACTGTGACCCGGATGAAGTAGACTACATAATACCCGGCAACGATGATGCTATAAGAGCTATCAAACTTATTACAGATAAAATAGCAGATGCAATTATAGAAGTTAAACAAGTTGAATCTCAAGGCGAAGAAGGCGAAATTGAAATATCTGAAGAAGACGGAGAAGAAAAACCGGATGTAGATTCAGATGCAGATGAATCCTTTGAAGAAGAGCCTTTGGAAGAAGACTTTGAAATTGACGATGAAGAAGAGATAGACGACACAGCTAAAATTGCCAAGAAATTTGGCATTTCTGTAAAAGAAGATTAGGAGGAGCAATGGCTATTACTGCTGAATCAGTAAAAGAATTAAGAGAAAAAACCGGCGCCGGTATGATGGACTGCAAAAAAGCGCTTCAGCAAACAGATGGCGATATGGAAAAAGCTATAAATATACTGCGCGAAAAAGGCGCTGCTGTTCTCTCTAAACGTGAAGAAAAAGCAACCACAGAAGGCATTGTCGCATGCTATATACACACTGGTGGAAAACTTGGCGTTATGGTAGAGCTTAACTGCGAAACCGATTTTGTTGCTAAAACTGATGACTTTCAGGAATTGGCAAGGGATATAGCTATGCACATCTCCTGGAGTCAGCCGGAATTCTTCTCAAGAGAAGATATCCCTGCAGAGCGAATTGAAAAGGAAAAAGAAATTCACACTCAATGGGCAATCAATCAAGGCAAAAATGAAAAGGCTATCCCCAAAATTGTAGAAGGCAGAATGGAAAAACAATTCTATGCCGCTGTTGCACTTATGGATCAGCCATTCATCAAAAATGAAGATATAACTATAGGTGAATTGATTCGTGAAAAAGCAGGGAAACTTGGTGAAAAACTGGTTCTCCGCCGCTTTACCAGATACAGAGTAGGTGAATAATAAAATCACCAGCCAAGCAGGAAACTAACCTATAATAATAGAATAATAACATAAGCGCTGCTGCCGTCTTGTTTGTTAACATGCCGGCAGTTTCAATCATTTTTATTAAGGAAAAATAATGTTGCCCAACACCTCTAAATGGAATCGTATTCTTCTAAAACTCAGTGGTGAATCATTTGCAGGCGGAAAATCTTTTGGCATTGATACTAAAACAGTCTCTAAAATCGCAAAAGATATTAAAAATGTACATGATGTTGGAGTGGAAATAGCTATTATTATTGGCGGCGGAAACATTATGCGCGGCGCTCCTGCTTCTAAATCAGGAATGGATAGAGCAAGTGCAGATTATATGGGTATGCTTGCCACTATTCTAAATGCATTGGCCTTGCAGGATGCTCTTGAAAAAATAGATGTAGATACAAGAGTGCAAACTGCAATAGAAATGAAAGAAGTTGCAGAACCGTTTATCCGCAGACGTGCAATACGGCACCTTGAAAAAGGAAGAGTAGTTATACTTGGCGGCGGTACAGGCAATCCATACTTCAGCACTGATACTGCTGCTGTTCTAAGAGCGCTCGAGATACATGCAGAAGCGGTGCTTAAGGCAACAAATGTAGATGGTGTATATGACAAAGACCCAAATAAATTCTCAGATGCAGTGAAGTTCGATCAAATTGATTACATGGAAGCAATTCAACGTGAGCTGGGTGTAATGGATCTTACAGCATTTACACTCTGCAGCGAAAACAATCTACCTATTGTAGTTTTTGATATAACAACACCTGGAAATATTAAGCGTGCCGCACTTGGTGAACCAGTCGGTACACTTATTAGGAGGAGCAACAGTGATAAATGATATAATAAACGATGTAGAAACAAGAATGACTAAAGTTGTGGATTTTGCCCAGCAAGATTATTCTACAATCCGTACTGGACGTGCAAATCCTGCAATGTTAGATAGAGTTATGGTAGATTATCACGGCACTCCAATGCCTGTTAACCAGCTTGCTCAAATATCTATTCCAGAAAGTCGCCAAATACTCATTGTTCCGTGGGATAAAAGCACAGTATCTATGATCGAAAAAGCCATCCAAAAATCAGATATCGGGCTTAATCCTAATACCGACGGATCAGGAATAAGACTTATCATTCCACAGCTTACAGAAGAACGCCGCAAAGAGTTCATTAAAGTGCTTAACAAAAAAGCAGAAGAACATAGGGTGTCTATACGGAATATCCGCAGAGACGCAAATGAAGATTTCAAAAAATTAGAGAAATCCGGCGATGCCTCAGAAGATGATGTTAAAAGAGCGCAAGATCAGCTTCAAAAAGTTACAGATAAGTTTATTGAGCGTATTGATAAGATAACTAAAACAAAAGAAGCCGAATTAATGGAAGTTTGATATAATATAATATCAGTTGCTTTATTCGAAATTTAAAAGGAGCGTCTGAGAAGACGTTCCTTTGTTTTTTGAACTCATTTGTGTATTATTGCGTAATAAAACATGGAGTATAAGCATTTGGAGACAAATATGGCAGATATAAACGAGACCATCAAATCGTCTGGAGTAGAGATAGATTTAAACAACACTCCCGAACATATAGCCATCATTATGGATGGCAATGGCCGATGGGCGAAAAACAGGGGAATGAACCGTTCCTTAGGTCATTATCATGGTTATCTTGCCCTAAGAGAAATCGTGCGCATCTGTGGAGATTTAAATATAAAAGTTCTAACAGTATATGCATTCTCAACTGAAAACTGGAATCGTCCACAGGAAGAAGTTGATGCGCTTATGACATTATTTGCGCAGGCAGCAAGTGATGAATTGCCGCTGATGATGGAGGAAAATGTTCAACTTAGAGTGCTTGGAAGATTTCATGAGCTGCCCGAAGAAGCTCAACAATCACTTGAAGACAGCATAAATGCAACCTCCGGAAACACCAGGATTATATTGAATCTTGCTATAAACTACGGGGGCAGAAAAGAAATAATTGACGCTATAAAAATTGCATGCAATAGAACAATGGACGGTTCCCTTGAACTAGATAAGCTTACAGAACAAGATGTATCTGGTATGATGTATACAGCCGGACTTCCGGATCCTGACCTTGTTATACGCACTGCTGGTGAAATGAGGGTGAGCAACTTTTTGCTGTGGCAGATAGCATATTCAGAGCTGTGGGTAACATCAACCCTGTGGCCTGATTTCACCCAACAGGATCTTATCCGCGCCATAAGTGATTTTCAGAAGCGCGAACGAAGGTTTGGAAAAATATCTAATCAACCAAATCCGTAATCCAAATGGAGATAATCTAAATAAATGAGGAAAATAGCATTGTTGGGGTCAACCGGATCTATAGGCACCCAAACACTTGATGTAATATCGCGGCTGCCTGACCGCCTAAAAATAGTGAGTATGGCAGCTCATTCCAATGTGGAATTATTTGCAGAGCAGATAAATGTATTTAAACCTAAGATAGTTTCCATTGGCACAAAAAAATTGGCGGATAAGCTGCACAATCTTACATCACACATAAAAAACCTTGAAATCCTGCATGGCGATGAAGGCATAAATCAGGCTGCTTCTGTGGCGGATGCAGATATAACAGTGGTTGCAGTTGCCGGCACTGTTGGATTGGCGCCCGCAATAGCTGCAGTAGAAGCTGGTAAAAACATTGCATTGGCCAGCAAAGAAGTGTTAGTATCTGCTGGGCAGCTTTTTAATGACCTCATCAAAAAGCATAATGTCAAATTATTGCCTGTCGATAGTGAGCATTCGGCAATATTTCAATCATTGCAGGGTGCAAAAGAAGGAACTATAAAAAAACTGCTGCTTACTGCATCAGGTGGGGCGCTTGCAAAACATCCAATATCAGAATTGCACTCTGTTACGGTTGAACAGGCGCTTGCTCACCCAAACTGGAGCATGGGACGGAAGATTACCATTGATTCAGCCACACTTATGAACAAGGCGCTTGAAGTTATAGAAGCCCACTGGCTGTTTGGTGTTGATGTGCATAATATAGAGGTGGTTATCCATCCCCAAAGTATTATACATTCAATGGTTGAATATGTTGACGGTTCAATTATAGCTCAGCTTGGTGTGCCCGATATGCGTCTACCTATCCAATATGCGCTTCTTTACCCAGAAAGAATAGACACAAATCTGCCAAGCCTTAATATTATAAAACAGAATTTGTTGACATTCAGTTTGCCGGACACTGAAAGATATCCGGCGCTTGAGCTTGCATATAAAGCAATTGATATGGGCGGTACAACGCCGGCAGTTCTAAATGCAGCCAACGAAAAGGCTGTAGAAATATTCCTTGATAATAAAATTGCATTTACGGACATAGAAAAAATAGTAAAAAGAGTTATGAACAGTCATACTCCTATTGTTAATCCAGATTTGGATTCAATCATGCAGTCAGACCAATGGGCGCGCAATGAAGTTATGCACTGTCTGATGGAGAGGTAAGCAATGGATAATTTTATATGGATACCGGCGCTTATTATATTGCTTGGTGTGCTGGTATGCTTTCATGAGCTTGGTCATTTTATTATGGCAAAGCTGATTAAAATTAGAGTGGAAGAATTTGCGTTCGGTTTTGGCCCTAAATGGATTGTCATTGCTAAAAGAGGTGATACAGAATACACCATTCGTCCATTCCCTCTTGGAGGATTTGTTAAGCTTGCAGGAAGTGAGTTTGGAGAAGATACCGTTCCCGATGGATTTCAAACAAAACCCTGGTGGGCAAGATGGTTGGTATATGCAGCTGGTCCATTCATGAGCCTCCTGCTGGCATATATAATTTTTTGTGTTATGGGATTTACCATAGGACTTCCAATATCAGATAATGTTCTAAACAAAGTAGATCTTGTAGAACCAAAAAGCATAGCGTATAAAGCAGGATTGCGTTCTGGCGATGAAATTATATCTATTGATGGTAAACCCACTCCTACCGGCAAGCAGGTTACTGATATTATTCATAACAGCGGTGAAAAATATATAGTTCTCTTGGTTAATAGAAAAGGTGAAGAGATTAAGATGAAAGTAAAGCCTAAAACTAAAGCATTAATATTAAATTCGCTTGGGTTTGAAGCTAATCGTTTAGATAGTGAAGATGTATTCTTTAGAGTCCATAAAGTCAATAAAAAAAGTCCTGCCTTTGCTGCAGGCATGAAAACAGATGATAAAATAATATCCATTAATGGTGTAAAATCAAACTCAGGACCTGAGCTTCTCAAGATTGTAAATGAAAATGGAAATAATGCAGTTACAATAGTTCTTGATCGTAAAGATGAAGTAGTGAAAGTAAATCTTACGCCGGATGAAAAAAAGTTGAAGGATAACTCCGCCATTGCATATATAGGATTTATAGCTAAGCAGGAATTACAGCGCGTTGGCATTATAAAATCAATAAAACATGGAAACGAAACCACTATTAGATTTATAAAAGTTATGACAACCGTTCTGTTCAGCAAAAAAGTTAAAGATGCAGTAGGCGGACCGATAGCCATTGCAAGTGAAACTCAGACTGGTGTAAAGCGCGGCGCTTATGGATATCTGCAGCTAATGGCTGCTTTAAGTCTCAGCCTTGGAATATTTAATCTGTTTCCAATTCCAATTGTTGATGGCGGACAAATGCTGCTCCTCACAATTGAGGGAATAAGGCGCAAAAAATTTACAGAACATACTTGGGCAATGGCTCAAATTATTGGAATTGCAGTGCTGGCTGTAATATTTATTCTGGTAATGACAATTGATATAAATCGTGTTGTCAGTGGAAAAATGTTTAAATAGGATAATTAAATAGGATAATATGGAACAATAAATGAAAGAAATAAAAAAAACTCGTAGTGTTAAAGTTGGAAATCTAACTATTGGCGGAGATGCACCGGTATCCATACAGTCAATGACTAACACTCCTACTAAGGATGTAAATGCTACTGCAGCTCAAATTCTACGCCTTCAAACAGCAGGCTGTGAGCTGATAAGGGTTGGTGTGCCGGATATGGAATCGGCAGAAGCGCTTGGAGAAATAAAACAGAAAATCGGTATACCGCTTATAGCTGATATACATTTC
>JAPXND010000053.1:0-16178 GCA_033808695.1 Armatimonadota bacterium | reverse complement strand
TCATTGTGTAACCTATCTTTGTTTAATGTACAAGAAACAAATTGAAAATCATTGACATATACATTTCATTTTGGTATAATTTTTTTGCCTTAGCAATGGGGATGTGGTGGAATTGGTAGACACGCTGTCTTGAGGGGGCAGTGGAGTAATCCGTAAGAGTTCAAATCTCTTCATCCCCACCATAAAAGTTTGGGCGGCTGGGCGATTGGCTCAGTGGGAGAGCGCTTCCTTCACACGGAAGAGGTCACTGGTTCGAAACCAGTATCGCCCACCATAATTTAAGCGTAAAACACTCTATTTTCAATCAAAAATCAGGGTGTTTTTTTGTTTTTGCAGTCAATTGGCGACAAAAATGCTGCTTTATTGCGTTGGATAAGATGCAATTGAGTAGGCTTGAATAAACATATTGTTTCATTCGTATTTGATGTGCGCATCTGTGCCGCTGCTATTCAGAAAGAGCAATGTTCCATTGTTAAAACGAGTAACATAGATTGCACAGCGTTAAATCATATGATATAATCATAGTGTAGAATATATGCGGGAGTAGTTCAGTGGTAGAGCACCTGCTTCCCAAGCAGGTTGTCGCGGGTTCGAATCCCGTCTCCCGCTCCACATTTACCGATATACTATCTGCCATTGGGCACTGCATTGTGCTGTTCATGCGTTGACAATGCTGATAATGTTTTGATAGAATATTGTCATTCGCAACTGGCGACGTACCCAAGTGGTAAGGGAGAGGTCTGCAAAACCTTTATTCAGCGGTTCGAGTCCGCTCGTCGCCTCCATCATATTAAATAAGCTACACTCGAATGAAGATTCGAGTGTTTTTTGTTGCCTTAGATTTCTCAAACTATGGTTTCTATCCAATTCTGTTTGATGATGATATACTGCTTTTAAAAGAATTTTTTTATTCTATCTGTAACATCCATAGCAAATTTGTTGATGTATGATACTGCATATTCTGCCAAATCAATTTCAGGATTTTGGATAGTGGGAGTAAGGTCCATTGCAAATGCTATTTCTGATGCTGTATCCACATTGTGAGATGCCAGATATGTTGCATTCGCTCTGCGCCGTGCAACGCTTGCCAAATCGTACCGTTTGCCTCCTGCAATTTGAGAATCGAATACACCTGTAAGAGCTGACGCAAGATGCTCTCTGCCTGAACAATCAAGAAGCAATTTGTCTTCATCACATAGCCAGTCCAAATCACGCCATGCCTCACATCCATATACCTTCTGGGGATGCAGGTCCTCAGGAAGTTCTCTGATTGCCTGAATTATACGAATTGCTGTCGATACATGTGTGTCATGTTTGTCTGCAAGGTTATGAGTATAAAGAATTTTAGGTTTGCAGGTAGATAGTATTGTTTTGATATCTTCCACTGTCCCTCTGTTGTCTGCATCCTTTACTTCTGCACTGGTATATTCAAGGAGAACCTGAAGTGCGTATTCACCAACAAATGAGGCTTTCTTTTGTTCAATCCGCCTAATGGAAACCATCTGCTCATCTGTGTATGATTCATACAATCCGGAACGGGCGCTTCCAGAACCATTAGTTACATCTACTCCGGCAAACCATTTGTCTGCCTGACCAAAACACTCCATCACCCCATGAAAGGCCATTATTTCAAGATCATCCTGATGTGCACCAATTCCCATATGTGTTATTCGCTGGATTGCTATATCAAGCGGCAAGCCATCAGGGATATATATTGAAGCTTCTTTTTTATTAAATATCATTTTTATACTCCATATGAAAATAGTATAGTTACAAAGCTGTTTAGAATTATTTTGATATTACATCTTCGATTTTGCAAAAAATATGCAATCTGGTTGCTATTTGTATATCTTTGTTGTTTTCAATGGCGGAAATATAATCAACAACAGCCCATTCACCGGCAGTTTGTATTTCACACTCTTTTCCGTCAGCTGTTGTACCGTAAATCTTTAACGAATAGTCGCCTTCAAGATCTACAAAATCTTTATCTTTTGATGCTTTTACCTCTCCATTATAACCGAATGGTTTTAATCCTGTTTCATCACTTACCATATATATAACAGCAGCGGGTATATCTGCAATTACATCAGCAATATTGTAAAGAGCCAGATTATCTGAATCTATATCTATTATATCACCTATGATCTCATGCAGATTTGGTTTTTTGTCTTGTTTTGCCATAACATATCATCCTATATAAATTAATACTTCAAACATATTCAACACAACAGTGGGTATTCCTCCTAAATTAAGGCTGTTGGATAAATATTGTAAATCATTACAAAGGAGGTTATAATATCCTGTGTGTGTAATTAAATTAAAAATGAATATATATGAGGTGAAACTTTGAAATATTTTCAATTTTTAATACCATTATTATTAATATCAGTCATTGGGTATGCAGATACTGAAAAAAGATATATTCCTAAAACGCGCTGCTGCATAACAGACCCGCAGCATTATTATTTTGAAGATCCGGAAAAAATACGATCTCGATTCGCCTTATATAAATCAAACGGAATTAATACCATCCGTATGGAAATCGACTGGGCAAGCATTGAGAGAAAGGAAGGAGATTGGAATCCTTCCAGTGAAATCAAATATCTAAAGATAGCTGAAGAATTCGGGTTTAGAGTTAAGTTGATAATGGGTGTGATGATGGCGCCTCCAGCCTGGTACCTGGATAAAAATCCCGAAGCGATGCTTGTTGATCAAAACGGTCTGCGCGCTCGCAACTGTATGAGTTATTGGTATCCCGATCTTAAAAAGATAATAGATTCAAAAACCAAGAAAATATGTGATGATTTGAAAGCTAACAATCTATGGCATATTATCGATTATGTAATTCCTACTTTCGGACCTGCGGGTGAACCGATTTATCCGCATCCATGGACATTAGCTTATCAAGTAACAGAAGAAACATTTTGGGGATATGATGTGAATGCTCATAAAGATTTTCGCAGCCATATGAAGCGAAAATATAAATCTGTAGAAAAAGCCAACAAAGCATGGGGAACCGATTTTGACTCGTGGGATGATGTAATAGTTTTCCAACCTAAAACATATCCCGGACAATATTGGAATGATATGCTTGTATGGTATAGGGATGTTAAGCGCAAATATATAAATTGGCAAATAGATAATACCCGAAAGCATATCGGTGACAAAATCGTGCTTATGTATGTGCCAGGCACTTGCTATACAGAAGATCACTGGAATGAAGCTGTAAGAACAGGCGAAGGCAATGTTTGGATAAAATTAATGGCAGATTCAAAATTCCTGATAGATACAGCTGTAGAGAAAGACTGCTGGCTTCAGTATACTGGGGTTGATAATGCACCGGAAGTAGCGCTTCTCCGTAAGTATATTGATGATAAAGGTTATACTGATCTAGTGATGTGGGGTGAGAACGCCGGTGCATTAGCCTGTGCGAAAGACCCTGTATTTCTTGCTGAAACGATTATTGCTAACAGGCTATATGGACTTGATTATACTCATGCACATTTCGCATTAGAAGATGATGGTGTTACTCCCAATGCTATCATGCCGGAATTGCGGAAAGCATATCGGATGATAAACGGATATTGGTATAATATCGAAATGGGTTCGAAATAATCATATTGGCGCTGTTAGTTAATATTAATTATATTAAATTAAGAGGAATTGTTTGATGAAATCCGGCAGATTTATTTTAATAGCTGTTTTGTTTATAATATTCATCGGATTTATAGTGTTTTCAACGCTTTCGGTTTCATATACTGTAAGTGATGAAAATGATTTGTCTTTACCTCCTCAAACATTGAATGAATACAATGTTACTGAATTAAGCCTTACACACTCCATAGAAAGAGATAAGGATGGCAAGCTTATTATGCCGGCAAATGATTCATCTGATTCCGGTGATGATAGAGCCTGCCCTACTTGACTGTGATTATTTAGATTATGGGTTCCATGATCAATAAAAAATTAAATAAAATAAATAAAAACCGGTTTATAACTCAGTTGTCAGCGCTTATAATAGTAAACCTGCCGTTTCTGCAGCTGCATACAATATGCGCTCCTGTCTTCTATTGTCACTCCTGCCCATTATCGGCGTTTGCATGTCCACTGGGAGTGTTGGTAAATTTCTCAACGCTAAGAATATTTCCATTTGTTGCACTTGCCATATTAGGAATTACAGGCGCCATTGGCGGAAGGCTTGTTTGCGGATGGATATGTCCTTTTGGATTTATTCAAGATCTGCTTTATAAAATTAAAACAAAGAAAATCAATCTATCGCCAAAACTATATTATATAAAGTATATTCTGCTTGTAGTTATGGTGATAGCCATACCATATTTCCTCCCAGGAAAACCTTACACTTTTTGTAATTTCTGTCCATCTGCTACACTGGAATCAAGGATTCCATGGGCGCTGCAGGGAGTTACATCCGGCGATGCAGTTAACTTCGGCATCAACATAGTTATTTTGGTTGGTGTTCTCCTTCTTGCTGTGTTTGCATCTAGAAGCTGGTGTAGAATATTTTGCCCTCTTGGTGCAATTTTTGCTCTATTTAACAGATTTTCACTGTTCAGATTCAATCTTGTATATAAAAAATGCAATAATTGCGGCATATGTGCAGCAGAATGTCCTGTTGACATACATCCTGTAAAAGACATGAATTCAGCTGAATGTATAAGATGTACCAATTGCACCTGCAGCAAGCACATTAAATTAGGAACCAAATAGTATCTGAAGGTGAATGATTATGAAGCTCTCAGCGATTTATAAAGCAGTTTTTATTCTGTTTTTTGTCATTGTAATCTTAGTGATATGTGCAAATATAAAAGAATTCAAGCAAATCAGTCCCAGATATGTGAAAATAGTTAACATTGACTCTCCACATAAAGCAATCAACATAATTTTTGATAAATCGACTCCAAAGAGCAAGAAGTATGATGTTGTTTGCATAGATATAAACAATAATGGAATATTTGAAGATAATGAAACAATTGCAGAAATTCAATCTCCCGAAAATGGAGAAGAATATTTTACGGTATTTAAGCCGGTGTCAATACCAGCATTTATTAACAATAAACAACAATCAGTTGTTTTGAAACTGGTGGTATTGTCTTTCTTTAATGAATATCTCTTTAGCGGTAAATTTGAAATAAAGTATCCAAACAGCAAGGAGCTGTATCATATTGAAAGATTATTAAAGCCTTCAAAAGATCCTAAAAAGCCTTTTATTTGGAATTATTCATCAAAACCTGAATTAATCATATCAGCAAAACCAGGCGAAAATACCGGAATAGCCCTTGATGTAGTCGCTGGTTCAGCGGAAGTATATAAAAATCATTTATTTCTCACATTAAAGATAACAGATTCTCATGGAAAAGTTATCAAAGAAGATAAAGGTGGTATATATACATTTGGCTTTGGTTGAGGTGGCGAATATCAGTATTCCGTGAGAATACCAAAAGGCACATATACAATTTCTGCAACAGCAGATACAGGAGAGCTTGGAGGAATAATTAAGGCTAGTAAAAAGATTACAGTTAAGCAGCCTTAAATACAAATGCGATTTACAGATGTGCTTCCTGGTAAAGGAGGCTTTTTATTAAGGAGAATAATATGTCAACATGCTGTAATAAAAGTAAAAATTCTGCAGATAAATCTGAGCCATTGCAATGGTTTGATAACATGATAGACAACTGCTATGACTATGCAGTTGAGAATAAAGAGAATGGCAAGCGCATAGTAGGAATAATGTGTGAGTATACACCTCGTGAATTGATAATGGCTGCAAATGGTATACCAGTATGCTTATGCGGCGGTGATGCAGATACTATTCCATCTGCAGAAAAAGATCTGCCGGTCAATCTATGTCCATTGATCAAATCTACATATGGGTATAATGTTGAAAAAAGCAATCCTTTTCTTGAAATGGTAGATTTAATTGTTGCAGAGACCACATGCGATGGAAAAAAGAAAATGTTTGAATTGATGGCAGAAAAACATCCGATGTATGTTTTAGAATTACCGCAGAAATCAGATGAAAAAGATTCGCTTGAGCAATGGATAAACGAGCTGCACAAATTCAAAAGAGAATTAGAAACCAGATTCAATATGCAAATCACGGATGAAAGAATCAGAGAAGCCGTAAGAGTAATGAACAAGGAAAGATTTCTTCGTAGAAATTTGGCTGAACTGATGAAATCTGATGCTCCGTCAATTACTGGCAGAGACCTTCTGCAGTTAAAGAGCAGCATATCCGGTATAGCGTGTGATTTTGAACAATATGAAAAGGCTCTTAAACTATTTGCAAATAAAGCTTGTAACAGCAATGCCGACAAAGTTAGAGTTCTGCTTACAGGGGCGCCGGTTGTACATGGAGCAGAAAAAGTTGTTGACATAATCGAAGATAATGGCGGATTGATTGTAAGTATGGAAAATTGTACAGGTGTGAAACCCATCATAGATGATGTTGATGAATCATCACCTAATATTATGCGTGCAATAGCGGAAAAGTATTATCATATACATTGTTCAGTCATGACTCCTAATGAGCGGCGGATAAACTCAATTCGCAGTTTAATTCATGAGTACAATGTGCAATGTGTTATTGAGCTTGTGTGGCAAGCTTGTCTAACATACGATATTGAATCATATAAAGTAAAACAGCTTGTTGAGCAAGAGATGGGAATGCCATATATGCAAATCAATACTGACTATTCACCATCCGATTCTGCCAGAATAGCAGTTAGAGTTGAGGCGCTATTTGAGACTGTAAGAAATAACAGAAACAGAAAGAATATATAAATGCTGTTTGCAGGAATAGATGCCGGTTCGCGGGCAATAAAAATCGTTATATATGATGATACTACTGATGAAATATCTGCACATGGAATAGCTGATCAAGGTGTGAACATTAATGACGCCTGTCTGGAATTATTTAATAAAACATTAGAAGATATTCAGCTTGATGATTCATCAATAGATGGAATAGCAGCTACTGGTTATGCAAGAAATATTGTTGAATTTGCAGATAGAACCATCACTGAAATCACTTGTCATGCACGAGGTGTTCAAAGCCTTATACCGGATGTGCGAACAATAATTGAAATTGGCGGGCAGGACAGCAAAGTCATCAAATTTGATGATAATGGTGTTGTGTATGATTTCAGCATGAATGATAGATGTGCTGCCGGAACTGGAAGATTTATAGAGATGGTTGCATCAAGGTTTGATACTGATATCCAGAAGTTAGGTGAGATGTCAGTGAAGAGTAATAATCCAGCATCAATAAACAGCACTTGTGTAGTTTTTGCTGAAACGGAAATAATCGGACTATTAACATCGGGAATTAAACCTGAAGATATAATAGCTGGTGTTCAAAATTCCATTGCCTTGCGTATATCAACTATGGTGGGACGAAATGTTAAGCCGCCGGTTGTATTTACTGGCGGAGTAGCATTGGTAGACGGGATGTCAGAAGCGCTATCAAAGTCAATTGGCAGTAAAGTAATTGTATCGCCATATCCACAATTTACCGGCGCTCTTGGAGCAGCGATAATAGCCTCAGAAAATAGAAACCTCTGATTACAAAGATCAGAGGTTTGCTTTATAAGCATGCGCACGGCATACTAAATTTATATTCCTCACCCGCTTGCAGCTGGCGGCCGTATTGGTGGAGGCGGAGGGGGCGGCGGCGTGTTGTCTGCCTTTTTTGGTTTTTCGATATATACGGATTTCTTTTCTTTATCAACCTTGTATGTGTAATCTACTGCATTAGCAAAAGTTTTAACATTTACAAAGCCTTTTCCCTTTATTATAAGGACAAATGACTTTTTAATTGTGGATTTTTTATTACCCAGCGTAACTATAAAGTTTCCGGTTTTTGATTCAACTTTTACTTTGGCTCCCACTGTCGATGCAGCTGCACTAAGCGGAACATAAGCGCTGTTATTCCTTAAAAAAGCGGATGGAACGATATTTTTCCTTACATTGTTTACAAAGAACTTCGCTGGAATATCTTTAGCGAACACTGCTGTAGATAAGATTAAGAAAATACTTATTATCAACAGCGGCAACAATTTGAATCTTCTCATTATTTCACCTCCTGCCGTTTAAATACTTTATATTATCATATAATACTATTATGTGGAAATTATTTCAATTTCTTTAATATATTATACCAATATTTCCTGATGAAGTTTCATCTTATATGAGAATTTGATACAATATCAATGACTTTATTGAATATTCAACTGAGCAAACCGCAATCGTTTATTAATCATAGAATACTTATACAAATTCTGGAAAAACACTATAAGATTTTTGAAAAGTAAAGTCAGCTGATTGACTTGTAATCTTTAAGGACAATCCATGCGGGTTGAAGTTAATCCCAATAGCTGGTAATGTATAGGCAGCATGTTAGGAAACTGATATAATATCTGTCATTGCACTCTGGTAATGATAAACTGCTTGACAATGCTGATGTATATCAAACTGACGAAAGTGATATTGTTAGATTTATTCCAAATGCCAGATGTTATATACTTAACATATAATACTTTAATAAAACTTGTAAGGAGCAAATTATGATAAGCAGATTTATGAGCTATGTATTTTTCATAATATTTACTATAGGAGCTGCTTGTATGTGCATGTCAGATGAAATCACTGATGCCAATAAAACAAAAGCTGCAATTATAGGGGATTTACAATCATTACAGCCATTTAAAACTACTATTGAGTCTTCTGGATATCAGGTTGAAATGATTGATCCGCTTAACATAAAAACTGACACTACGTTAGATACAGATTACAGTCTTATAATAATACCTGATTCAGCCAATTTACCGATTGATTCAATCAATCCTATAATGAGTCAATTAAAAAATGGCGCTGATTTGATTGCACTTAATACTCCATTATGGGGTAATTCCGTTATTAAAACAGAAGAAGGTTTAACAACAGCAGATGAATACCTGCAGAATATACAATCTTTTAAACCAAAACACATCGCTGTGAATTTTACTCCAGATTCAATCAGCGCCTGGGGTAGAGGAACAAACAATGAAGAAAGTAAGACTCTGCATGAATGTGTTAATGATCAGCCATTTGTTGGATTTGGAGCTTTACATGTAGAAATAGATGACCTTCAGGGATGGGATACATTTGGTTCCATACTAACTGATGATCCGTTTCCTAATGGCAATACTTTGACCGTGTTTACTGCTAAAGGCGGACCGAATACATCACAGGCTTATATTGAGTGGGTTGAAAAAGATGGTTCTAGATGGGTAGCTGTTTTTCCGCTTTACAATGAGTGGCGAAGATATGTGCTTACACCAGATGATTTTGTATATTGGCAGAGCAATCATGCACGAGGATTCAAAGGTGATAAATTCAATCCTGCTAATGTCAGCAGTGTAGCGGTTGGATTATCGTTCAGCTTTACAGGAGTTGATCCGGGCAAGCATGAATATTGGATAGGTCCAATAGGGACTGATGTCATGAATGATACATATCGCCAACTGATTAACTCGAAATATGCACCTGTTGCAGATACTTTATCGCCTTATTATAAGTTTTTTGATGTTACTAATGCATCGTCATTATCAGTTAGAGATGATCAGCTTGCTATATCCGTATCAGATCTGCCAATGCCAAAACAACTCCGATCCACACATCCCAGACCACGAGGAGTAGGCTATGATAAGAAAAAAAATTGGAGATGGATTCCGCTTGTTGAATCACGAACAAAGGATGGCAAATGGTGCGGTAACCCTGTAACTCTCATGATTAATCAAAGCGGCGAGTATAAGGGAGGGAAATGGGCGTCTTTTACGATACCTGATTTAGATTGGTATAAATCTCCTGCATCTTTGCAGATTATAAAGCAGCTAGCGGATTATATGAAAAACGATGTTTACTTAATCGATGCCGGCAGCAACCATTTCACATATTTTGATGATCAGGATATTGTTTTGGGCGCAAGAATCGCGAATTTAGGCAAATCGGAATCTAAAATAGTGATGAATCAGAAACTTATTGATACTAAAAGCCGTAAAACCATTATCAATAAAAACTGGAATATTGAAATCCTGCCTGAATCACTTAAGTATATCAGCAATGTGGTAGACAGTGAACAGCTTACACCTAATGATTACACGGCAGTAACCGAATTGCTGTTAAACGACAAAACAGTTGATATTGTTACTCATGATTTTACAGTATATCAGCCAAAAGCCAAACCAAATTTTGTAAAAATAAAAGACGGCGAATTTGTTATAAACGGCAAACCATGGCGTCCAAATGGCATTAACTATATGCCGTCATCAGGTATTGCAATGGAAGATGGAATAATATTCGGTTCCTGGCTATGCGCCAAAGCATATGATCCAGAAGTAATAGATAGAGACATTCATAACATGAAAGAAATGGGAATGGACGCAGTAAGCATATTCCTTTTTCATGGTGATCTTAAGGACCAAAATCTGCCGGATATTTTACGGCGTCTTGATAAGCAGGGGATGAAGGCTAATGTTTCACTTCGACCAGGCACACCCATGGATTTTCCATGGCTCATGACAAAAGAAATGATTGAATACAGCCGTCTGAAGGACAATGACACAGTATTTGCCTACGATCTTGCTTGGGAACCAATGTTTGGCTCACAACGAGATAGAGTTCAGTGGGATGGCGAATGGGAAAAATGGGTGATAGAAAGATATGGAAGTATTGAAAATGCAGAGAAAGACTGGAATTACCCAATACCTCGCGATGCTTCGGGCAATATCTCAAACCCTTCACCAGATCAGATATCATCTGATGGAGAATGGCGAGTGATGATGGCTGCATATAGAAGATTTTTGGATACCTTGCTGTATAAAAAGTATGGAACCGCAAGAGATCTTGTGCATAGCATAGATCCAAACCATCATGTAAGCTTCAGAATGGCTGAGGCGTCAAATCCTAATTACAGCTGGGGTGAAAATATTCCATACGATTTTGCATATCTGTCATCGGCAGTAGATTTTCTATCTCCCGAAGCATATGGTAGAATTGGAACATGGGAACGTGTAAAGCCGGGTTGGTTCCAGCGTGAATATGCACGGATGCTGGCGCCAGATAAGCCAATGATTTGGGCAGAGATGGGTGTTAGTACTTGGGACAATGGACAGAGACGTGTAAGCAATAAATTAATGAATCACCAGGGAGAATGCTTCAGCGCTTTCTACAAAATGATGCAGTTAAGCGGAGCAAATGGCATATTCTCATGGTATTATCCCGGCGGTTACAGATATGATGAAAAAAGCGATTATGGAATTATTAATCCTGACACCTCGTATAGACCTTCTTCTATAGTTATTAGAGATATGAAGAATGTATACATTCCAGATGATAAAGAAAACATCTGGTTTGAGATAGACAGAGATAAAAATGCTATTGGACTTGCCGGTGTCTATGCTGAATTCTCAGATGAATTTTGGGCAGCAATTGATAAGGGACTGAGTCCAAGATTTAAAACATCGGGTATGGGAACAACATCAGCGAATTGTCCTATGCTGGCAGTTGGAAACACTCAATTAAATGGAACAAATCCACCTAAGTATTTGGATGCAGCTTTTGATAATGTGGAAATTAAGAACATATCTGGCGAATGGCAGAAAGTTGATAAAGCAGGCACAGTTACTGTTAAAAAGGGACAGCCTATTAAAGCTAAAGTTACTATTAGAAATTTGAATGATGCAAAATGGCTGTCGGCAAAGGGAGATGGGCAGGTTGTATTGAACATATCATCAGACAATAAAGACAAGGAAATAGATCTTCCTGCTGATGTGAGCCGTCATATGACTGTTGCTTTAGATAACATTGTTATTGCTGAAGATATCAGTGATTCTGCAGAAGCAACCCTATCACTTAAAGCGCTTAACCGCACTACATTCGGCGAAATATTTACTGTTAAACTTATTGCACAATAACAAGGAGTTGTGTTATGTATTTAAACCTTTTAGACATACGAAAAATAGATGTTCCTGCTGGTAAAGTAGTAATATTTTGGCTTGGTGCATCCGGGTTTGTTTTCAAATTTGCAAATGGAAAAATCGTATGCATAGATCCATATCTAAGCGATTTTGTAGAAAGAGAGTTCGGTTTCAGACGGCTCACTATTCCGCCTGTTGCAGCGAATGAGCTGAAATTTGACTATTTGCTTATTACTCATGCACATGGCGACCATTTAGATGCAGACAGTTTTGATGAGCTAATTGCAGGCAATCCTGGCTGCAAGGTAATAGCGCCAATTGATTGTGAAGATTTTCTAAAGAATAAAAAGTCTGATTATACGATAATATCATCCGGTGAGACCATAGATACACATGGGATGGAAATACATGTTGTTGATGCAGATCACGGTTCTGAATGTTCAGATGCAGTTGGATATTTGTTGAAATTTGATAAAAGAAGCATATATTTTACAGGTGATACCGGATACAATAAAGAGATGATGGCTGACATCATTTCATCTAAACCAGATATTGTTATTCCATGTATTAATGGTGCATATGGCAATCTGGATCCTGATGATGCATCAGACCTTGTTGCTGAATGTGATGCCGAATACACTGTTCCATCTCACTTTTGGCTCTTTGCTGAACATGGGATTGGATCACCGGGTGAGTTTCGTGACTTAGTCAATAAAAAATCACCTAAGACCAATGTGGCGCTTCTTACACCTGGCCGCGGTATAGAATTTTAGTAGAAAACAATAAGTATAACATGGAGGTTTTAATGAAGAAAATTTTATTACTAATAGGAGTATGTATTATGCTTAGTGGTGCAGTAAATGCTTCAAAAGTTATAATGCTAAAAAGCGATTATCCAGACACATCGCAAAAATTTTCATCAGAGCTTGAACAAGCTCTAAAATCGCAATATGAAGTACAAGCAGTCAACAACGAATCTCTTATAACAGCGCTTAATGCTGAAATGGGCAAGGGGACAATTCTCCTTATGGCTGACGGCAGATATTTTCCATCTAATGCAAAACAGGCTCTCGTGTCCTTCCTGAAGAGAGGAAATCATCTATTTGCACTATCAGGCCCTGTTTTTGAAAATTATCTTTTTCAATTCAATGGAAAATGGCTCACAAACAGTGAAATTCAATCTGCAATTTTAAAAACTCCTGGCAGATCAATCATTGATTTCAACAATCAAGATATTAAGAAATGGACTCGATCATCAGGAGCAATGGAGAATCCAACTGAATATGTTATAGAACCTTCAGGTCATCCGTCTGTTCCAACAGCGCTCCGTGGAAGCATAAGTAAACTCGATAACTGGGACCTTATAATAAGTCCAGCAATGACTAATGTTTTCCAAGATGGAGAAGGCGCCTTATTGTTTTGGGCAAAAGGTGCACCTGTTACCAATCAATTAAAAGTCCAGTGGTTAGAAGAAGATGGGTCCAGATGGATTGCACCGGTAAAAATAACTGATAAATGGCAAAGATATGCCTTGCTACCAACCGATTTCAAATTTTGGAAAGACGGGTCTCCTTCTAGGAGAGGTGGATATGATGATAAACTAAATCTCTCAAAGGTATCAAAATTAACTTTTATTATGGAAATGGATCCTACAAGTCCTACTCCGGGTAAGCCAAGAACATTTTGGGTTTCTGATATTAGAGCAGCTGTTGATCCAACTGCAGAATCTTTAACAGCTGATATTTTACTTGAAACATTAAGTCCGCAATTTAAAGTATTCCGTACAACACCTGCATATATTACGGTGCCCGAGATTTCTAAGAGATTTGAACTAAACGAAGAAATAGTTTCTCCAATTTCACGTGCACCAGGATATGGTTCGGATGATGTTCGCAAATGGCGATTTATTCCAGTAGGCAAAGCTTACAGCAGTGATGATCAATATAGAGGCACTGGCGCTCATATTCTCATTAACACTTTAGGCGATTATACTGGTTCCTTGTGGGGTGCAGTTGGTTTTAGTCAAAGCTACCTTGAAAGAGAATCCGCTGACTGTATCGCTCTGACAATGCATATGTTAAATAAAATATCAAGCAATGTTTTTATGACCAATGCAGGTTCAGAAATCTTTGCCTATGAAGACAACGAGAGACCATCATACGGTGCATATATTGCAAACTTGGGTGATGCAAATAAATCAGTAAAAGTAGATATCAGTATTTTGTCAGATGAAAATGTGGTAAAAACGCTTTCACTCAATGGAGATATTCCTGCTGGCAGCATTGACGCTCCAGTAAAGCTGACAATTGAAGATGATGCTCTTCCAGCAGGTGAATATACAGTTAAAACAACTCTCAGCGTAGATGACGCTGTTGTTGATGAAATAACACATTCATTCAATGTCATTAAATATAGGACATTAGCAAAAAGAGAGACAATTCAAATAAAAGATGGCGATTTCACAAAGAATTTTGTTAAATGGTATCCCCTTGGAATTAATTATTGGCCAAGAGCACATGCAGGCTTGGAGCCAGAAGATTTTTTGCATTGGCTTTCTCCCAAACAATATGATCCTGATATCATTGAAGCTGATCTTAAACTAATGAATGATTTGAAAATCAACACTGTAAGCATCCAATATATGAATATAAATGAGTCACGTCCATTGATGGATTTTATGGCAAGAGCTGAAAAGCACGGAATTATGGTACATGTTTTTGTGGAAGGACTTCATCCATTAACATATACTATGTGGGGAGGCGTCCCTACAGATACGAAATTTATGGATGCAGGCGGCAAATTAATTGAAGCGGCACGTCTTGCAAAAAGCCCTGCATTTTTTGCATATGATTTAGGCTGGGAAGTAACTGTTGGCAAATATGACAGACGAAAAGTATTCAATCAAAAGTGGAATGATTGGATTATTGATCGATATAAAAGTATTGAATCTGCAGTTAAAGACTGGAAATACCAACCCCAAATGGTTGACAATTTAGTTGATGGACCTTCTGACGACCAGCTGATAACTGATGGTGAATGGCGCACATATATTGCTGCTTATCGCAGATTCTGGGATGATGAAATCAGTCAGGGATATAAGAGAGTAAGAGAAAATATCAAAAGCATAGACAAATATCATCTTATGGGTGCACGCAGCGGATACGGTGGAACCGGTTATATTGGGGTAGCAGATCATATGCCTTTCGATTTAGCAAGTGGTGCATATCATTTAGATTTTACAGGACCTGAAGCATATATGCTGAGAGGAGATTATGATAATTTCCTGCAAGGTGGATTAAATAATGCTTATGGCAGATACTTTAGCAACAACAAGCCAGTGTTTTGGCCAGAATTCGGGCTGCCTGTAGTAATAGGAATCCAACCTTCGCAATATAAGCATCGTCAAACGCCTGAAAATATAGATGCTCAAACAGATTTCTATAAAAATATGATCAGATTGACTATGGAAACCAATGCTAACGGTCTGACAGGTTGGTGGTGGCCTGGTGGATTCAGACTACATGAGAATTCAGATTTCGGTATAATTGATCCTGATGGAACACCAAGACCATCTGCACTTGAAATACAAAAAAATGCTGATGCTTTTTATAAACCAAGACCGCTGAAAGAATACGATACATTCTTAACAGTAGATCGTGATAAGTATGTTTCTGGATATGCAGGTATTTACAATGAATTTGCAAAGAAATATGCAGCAGCAGTTAAAAGCGGAAAGAATCCAGGCATTAGAACTGAAGGAACCGGAACTACATCAGCAAACACACCATTGATTGCTGTTGGAAACACTCCATATAATGGCAAAAACCCACCCAAGTATCTTAACTCTGAAATTCAATGGTTGATGGTAAATGGTAAGAAAGTTGTAAATGGTTCAACTGTGTATATCGAAAGAGGGTCGGATATATATGTTCGTGCCTCTGTGTTAAACAGCGCTGACGCATTATGGATTTCATCTAAAAGTGTAGTAGATGGCGCTGTTTATATGACTGCAAGTATTGGTGAATTTGAGGCGTATGTTCCAATATTCAAGGATACTCCATTTTTAAATGAAGTATCTATAATTGGTTCATTTACTCCTCCTAAGACTGATGCTGAATCTTTTGACATCACATTTAATATGGCGTCGAAGGGTAGAATGAAATTTGGTGATACATGTAGAATAACTATAGAATATAAACTGTC
>JAPXND010000052.1:0-16634 GCA_033808695.1 Armatimonadota bacterium | reverse complement strand
GCCCAAGCAATACTCTTTGAAGCATCCAAAGAAGGTATGCTGCATTTATTACAATTCCTATAGATGCAATACCAGTTATTATTGGATATATAGACAGTGAGCCTCGGAATATAAAAAACTCTGATATAAATCCGGCAAGTAACGGAAGTCCTAAAGACGCAAACGCCATAAAACTCAGCAGACCGGCATACACAGGAAGTTTCACCCCTAATCCACCGAACTCATTAAGGTCTCTGGTATGGGTGCGGTCATAAACAACTCCTACAAGCAGGAATAATCCGCCTGTTATCAATCCATGGCTGAACATCTGAAGCATTGCTCCGTTAAGCGCCATTGTTTTATCATTTAACGATCCGGTTACAGCACAAGCGGCAGCAACACCTAACATTACATATCCCATATGGTTTACTGATGAATAAGCTATCAGCTTCTTCATATCCTTCTGAGCCATTGCTACAAGCGCACCATATATTATGCTGATAAGAGCCAATATTGCTATAAATATTGAGTATTTCTGCGCAGCTTCCGGCAGCATAGGAATGAGTATTCTAATGAATCCATATCCGCCAAGCTTAAGCAGAACACCTGCAAGTATAACACTGCCGGCAGTTGGAGCTTCAACATGGGCATCCGGCAGCCATGTGTGGAATGGGAACATAGGCACCTTGATGGCAAAAGCAAGGAAAAATGCCAAAAACGCCAGCGACTGAATAAGGAAGTTATTCTTAAATGGAAGCTGAGCAATTGCCTCAGGTATGCTGAATGTATGCGGTGTTGTGTAGAAGTATACTCCAATTATTGCAAGGAGCATTGCAACACTTCCTACCAGAGTATACAGGAAGAATTTTATGGCTGCATACTCTCTGCGTGGACCGCCCCATATACCTATAAGGAAATACATCGGCACAAGACTTACTTCCCAAAAGATGTAGAACAGGAAAAAATCAAGAGCGGTAAATACACCTATCATACCAGTTTCAAGGAAAAGAAATAGCGCAAAATATTCTTTCGGCCGTTCATTTATGTTCCAAGAGTATATCAAACAAATAGTTGTAAGAAGAGCAGAAATGAAAATAAGAGGTATGCTTATTCCATCAACACCCATATAGTAATGAATGTTAAGCGCAGGTATCCATTGTTTCTTTATAACAAACTGCATTTCTGGGTTTGACGGATTATATACAACCCAAAGATATATTGACATTATAAGCGAAGGAAGGCTCATAACAAGCGCCACAGCTTTGATAAGGGTATGGTTGCCCTTAGGCAGGAACAATATTATTATTGCTCCTAACAAAGGTATAAATGTTATTAGAGTTAAAATCCAAGTATTTAAATCCATCAGGCTTATGCCTCCACGAAATACATATAAATCAAACTTTTGTTACACCCATCGATATAGAAATGCCACAGCAATCAAAAGAATTCCGGTAAATACTGCAAGCAGATAGTTCTGTACAGAGCCGGTCTGTGCAAAACTTAAAACTTTTCCACTTAATCTAGTGAATATTCCAATCAGATTTACTATTCCGTCAACTACCCATTTATCAATAAACGCATTGATACGTGATATAATAAGTGTTATATATGCAACACCATTCACTATGCCGTCAACTATATATCTATCGACGTTAGACATTAGTGATGACATCCAAAACATAGGTTTAACAAGAACAATCCAATAAAACTCATCAACATAATATTTGTTAATGAGAACATTGTATACAAACGGCAGCTTCAGTCTCAATAATGATGATGGAATTGCTTTTTTTACATATATCAGCCATCCTAAAAATATTCCGGCAAATGCTGTTAATGAGGTAGCCGTTGCAATTAACAGACTGAATTCGGCTTCACCTTCACCAAAATGTATGAAGTGATGGAAGCAGTTCATTCCCGGCAATGCAACATATCCTGCAAGAATTGAGAGAGCTGCAAGAATGATTAATGGAATAGTCATGTTTGCCGGACTCTCATGAGCATGGACATCATGCTTTCTGGGTTCACCCCAGAATGTAAGCGCTATTAATCTTGTCATATAAAATGCTGTAAGAAAAGCAGTTGCAAGTCCTATTGCAAACAACGGCTTGCTCACATGGAAAACATCCAGCAATATTTCATCTTTGCTGAAAAAACCGGCTGTAAGCGGAATACCGGCGAGCGCTGCCGCTCCAATCAGGAAAGTCCAGTAAGTCTTTGGCATCTTTTTGGCTAATCCACCCATTTCACGCATATCCTGGGTTCCTGTTCCGTGTATAACGCTGCCGGAACCCAAGAAGAGATTAGCTTTAAAGAATGCATGTGTCATTAAGTGAAAAAGCCCGGCTGTATATCCGCCGCATCCAAGCGCCAGCATCATATATCCAAGCTGACTGATTGTTGAATATGCAAGAACACGCTTGATATCATACTGAACTGTGGCAATTGTTGCTGCAAAGAGTGTTGTAATTCCGCCTATTATTGCTATCACTATAAGAGTTATAGAGCCTGGTTCAAATGCAAATATCCCATACAATCGTCCCACCAGATATACGCCGGCAGCTACCATTGTTGCCGCATGAATCAAGGCGCTGACGGGAGTAGGTCCTTCCATTGCATCAGGGAGCCAGACATGGAGTGGAAACTGAGCGGATTTCCCAACAGCTCCGGTAAATAAAAGCAATCCTACAAGCGGAAGAAAAGGAATGCTGTAATAGCCAATATTTACAGTTTCTGAAACTAAAGATGGAACCATATCAAGCAGGTTTCTTATATTCAACTCTTTGGTATACCAGAATATCAACAGTATTCCCAAGAGCAATCCAATATCGCCGACTTTGGTTACAATGAACGCTTTTTTAGCAGCACGCATGGCAGATGGTCGTTCAAACCAGAAACCTATTAGCAGATAAGATGCCAATCCTACTATTTCCCATGACGCAAAGAAGAGAAGTAAATTATCTGCAATCACAAGCGAAAGCATGGCTGCACTGAAAAGTGAAAGATAAGCAAAGTAGCGTGGATATCGTTCATCACCCTGCATATATCCAACTGAGTATATATGCACTAATGCTGATACTACAGTTACTACTATAAGCATCATTACCGTCAGCTGGTCAACAACAAATCCCATGTATATCTGCGTATCACCGACTGTTGCCCACAGAACGCTTTTTGCATAAGGAATGAATTCATGGTAACTGAATGCTTCTTTTACAGTCCATATAGCAACCAGCAGCGATAAGATGAAGGATGCTATTATTGCTAGTATTGAGATAAAGGCGCCTTTATATGGTCCCTTTTTGCCAAATAACAATGTAAGCAAAAAGCCCAATAAGGGAAACAATGGTATAAGCCAAGTATATGCAATTATGTTATTCATTAATTCAGTCATATAATTCACAATCTAACAATTCAGCTTATTTAACCTTTCATTACTGTCAAATCATCAACATTGATCTCTTTGGAATTTCTATAAACAGCTATAACAATTGCAAGACCAACCGCTGCTTCTGCAGCAGCTACCGTGAGAACAAATATGGCAAAAACATGTCCGGTAAGTATGTTAGGATGCATATATCTGCCAAATGCTACCAGATTTATATTTGAAGCATTGAGCATCAGCTCAATTCCCATAAGAATACCGATTGCATTTCTTCTGGTTAATACCACAAATAATCCTATACAGAACAATATTGCTGCAAGCGCCAGATATGCATTAAGCGGAATCATTTGGTTTATCCTCCTTAGCAAGCACTATAGCCCCTACCATTGCAGCAAGCAGCAGGAGAGACGCCAATTCAAATGGTAGCAAAAAATCAGTCAATAACGATTTGCCTATAATCCCGGTAGTTGGCGCTGCTTTCCCCAAGGAATAATTCCAATTGTAAAAAACAAAAACCCTTACAAGTATAACAAGCAATCCAACAGTTACAGGTATAGCCAGCCATATTTGTGTGGTAACCTGCCGCAAGTCATTTTTCATAACCTTATGGGTAAGCATAAGAGCAAACATCAGAAGCACGCTGATGGCGCCAATGTATATAAGCACATGAACCGCTGCAATAAAATCGGCTGCCAGCAAGAGATATATACCTGCAATACCCAAAAAGCACATAGTAAGAAATAACAATGAGTGGAAAAGATTTTTCAATATTGCAACCATAGCAGCAGATGTAATAATAATAAATACCAGAACTGCAAACGTAATATGCTGGAGCGTTATGCTCATGATAAAATCAATTATTAACTGTATCATCATTCCCTCCTGCAATTTCATCTGCTGCTTCAGGTATTCTTATTCCACCGATTGAATTAAGTTTATCTCTATTATATATAAGGTTGTCTTTTGTAAACTCGGCAAGCTCATACTCTTTGCTCATATAAATGGCATTCGCAGGACAGGTTTCGGCACACAACCCACAAAACATGCAATATGCAATATTCATTGTAAACCCGTCAACAACCTTTTTCTTATCTTCGCCCGTATGAGTCTCCACAGTTATCAGTTGGGTAGGACAAATGCGTACACATGCGCCACATCCAATACATGAATCTTTTTGTGTATCCGCATTTACCGGAAGCGATGGAACACCTCGGTATCCATCAGGCAGGTTCCATCGAACTTCTGGGTATTGCATTGTTGATTTCTTCCGAAAAAGATTTTTAAGGGTAACTATGTGCCCTTTTACAATGCTTACCGCAGTGTATACTCCATCTTTTATGTTAGATATAGCTTTATTACTCATCTATCTCACTTAGTTTCGATCTACGCTGCGTTTAAGACCAATAATCCGGTCCATACTATATTAATTAATGCCAATGGAATTAAAACCTTCCATCCTAAAGTCATCAATTGGTCTATTCTAACTCTTGGAAGCGTAGAGCGTACCCACATCAAAACAAATACCAGGAAAAACGATTTCCCCAAAAACCAGAAAACAGGCGGAATAAATGATAGTGATGGATGTATAGGAAGCCATCCGCCAAGGAATAGAGTTGTTGCAATTGCAGAAACTGTAAATGTACCGGCAAATTCTGCAAGGAAGAATAGTGCAAATTTCATTCCGCTATATTCGGTGTTGAATCCTGCAACCAGTTCTGATTCTGCTTCCATTATATCAAACGGTGTAAGATTGCTCTCTGCCAACGATGCAATTATGTATATTACAAACCCTAGCAGTTGTGATACAATGAACCATTTTGGTATAACGCCTCCCCACACACCATCTTGAGCATTTACAATGCCTTGGAGACTCATTGTTCCGGCAAGCATTACAGGAGGTATCATTGCCAATACAAGCGGGATTTCGTAGCTGATCATTTGTGCAGCGGCCCTGAAAGCTCCAATAAGCGACCACTTGTTGTTTGATGCCCATCCTGCGGTGATTATACCAATTATGGGGATTGAAAGCACTGCTACCAGATAGAGAACGCCTATATTTAGATCTTGAACTATCCATCCGTTGCCTTTTCCAAACGGTATAACCAGATATGCCATATAGGCTGGAACAAATACAATTATTGGTGCAATTGTGAAAGGCCATTTATCAGCAAAATGTGGAATTATGTCTTCTTTTACAAGCAGCTTTAATGCATCTGCAGCAGTTTGTGCTAAACCTTCGTAACCAGTTCTGTTCGGACCGATTCGTGCCTGAATCCATCCCATTATTTTTCTAAGGGCATATATAAGAAATAATACCACCACCATTATGAAGGCAATGATGATAATAGATGCAATAAGCATTACTACTGGCGCAACAAAAGACTGAGGAATATGCAGCCACTTGAATACATTCTCAGTTATAGTAGTAATTGTCATAGATATGCCTAACAATCAATCTGATATTTGTATTGCTTATGAAGAATAAAGCTAATGAACAGCAGCCTCCGATTCAGCAAAGCAGCAAGGCTGCAACAAGTTAATTATAGTAAATAAAGCCTTTGATGTCAATTGTGAAGTTAATCACAATTTATTTAGTTTATCTGCAGTTTAACAAATTTTAATTTGCCAACTCTCAGCACTTGCCCATCAGCAATTGTGATATCAGAACCTGCATCCGATATTCTTTCGCCGTCTATGCTAACTGCACCCTGCTCAATAAGCCGCCTTGCATCACTATTGCTGGATGCTGTGCCGGTAAATGTGAGCAGTTTAGGCGCCCATATTTTCCCATCTTTCATTATATCAGTTGGAATATTGCATACTGGAATATCGGTTGGCAGCTCGCCAGAACTGAAAACTTTTTCAAATTCCAATTGAGCTTCCATAGCTGATTCTTCACTGTGGTATATGGCAACAATCTCTCTTGCAAGCCTCTTCTTTATGTTCATAGGATGAAGTTTACCGTTAGATAATCCATAAACTATATCTTCTATTTCATTCATTGGAACATCGGTGCAAAGTTCGAAATACTGAGGCATCAAATCATCGGGAATGGACATAAGCTTGCCAAACATTTCATTTGGCGCTTCAGTGATTCCCACATAATTCCCAAGTGACTTGCTCATTTTCTGAACACCATCCAGACCAACCAAAATGGGCATAAACATAGCCACCTGCGGCTCCTGACCTGATTCGCGCTGAAGGTCTCTTCCCATAAGAATGTTGAACTTCTGGTCCATTCCGCCAAGCTCTACATCTGACTTTAGTGCAACGGAATCATATGCCTGACAAACCGGATATAGAATCTCATGCAATCCTATCGGACGTCCATCTGAGAGTCTGTTTGCAAAATCATCACGCTCAAGAACTCTGGCAACTGTTACTTTAGCTGAAACACGAATAACATCGGCGAAATCCAGCTTTCCTAACCATTCGCTGTTAAACAATACCTTGGTTTTATCAGCATCAAGAATTCGGCAGTATTGATCTGCATATGTGCGGGCGTTGGCCTCAATTTCTTCAGATGAAAGAAGTGGTCTGGTAACCGAACGACCAGATGGGTCACCGATTCTGGCAGTAAAGTCACCAATAAGAATCACTACTTCATGACCAATATCTTGAAACTGCCGTAGTTTTCTCAGCACTACTGCATGGCCAATATGAATATCTGGCGCTGTTGGATCAAGTCCTA
The DNA here is from genome assembly GCA_033808695.1 of Armatimonadota bacterium. GTDB lineage: Bacteria > Armatimonadota > UBA5829 > DTJY01 > DTJY01 > JAPXND01. The sequence goes on along the minus strand of JAPXND010000052.1, from coordinate 9,579 downwards.
ACTTTAATCTAAGGGGAACGCCTGTTTTTTGCGATTTTACAAGCTTTTCTCGGAGTTCATCTTCTGGCACTATCTCCAGTGTGCCGCGACGCAAAATTTCCATCTGTTCGTCTACTGTAAGTTGGGGAGTCAATTTATACACCTGCTTTATGAAATTAAACAACGATTATAGTAACATTTAGAGGAATAGATGTCAAATAAAATGAACTTGACCACCGCATTAAGGAAGGTATTTTACCTCGGTTTCAAGCTCAATGCCGTATTTTTCAAATATCTGTTTCTTGATGAATGATATAAGGCGCTTAACATCAGCAGAGGCTGCATTGCCATCGTTGATTATCCAATTGGCATGCTTATGACTTACAAATGCCCCTCCTATACGGTATCCTTTTAATCCTGCTTGATCGATATACCAGCCTGCTGACTTATTGTCACTTGTGCGTTTAAACACACTTCCAGCATTATATGGTTCTGGCGGCTGATTTCTGCGACGCTCCATTTTTATTTCTTTAATGATTGATGCAAGTTTTTCTGGATTATCCATATCATGTATATCAAATATTGCTTTAAGTATTATTATGTTTTTATCACAAATAGAGCTAGATCGATAGCCAAGTTCCAGCTCTGACACTTCCAACTGCACAACCTGTCCTGTATTAAGATCAAATGCTTCAACAGAGTGCAATACATCCTTAAGCGATGCACCGTTCTGTCCGCCTATTCCAGCATTTGTTACAAGTCCACCGCCTACTGTGCCTGGTATGCCCGCTAGAAATTCAAATCCGGCAACTCCCATTTTACACACCTGAGCTGAAAGTTTTGGCAGCAAGCAGCCGGCATCGGCAATTATACGTCTATTGGGTAAATCAATAAATAAGGCATTTAATGATTCACGCATGCACATAATAACTCCGGGAATGCCGTTATCATCTACAAGTATATTTGATCCTGCACCAATTACGTTAAAGGCTAAGTTGTTTGAATGCGCATAATTCCATGCCGATATTATATCATCATAACAAGCAGGCTGAAGAAATAGTTCTGCTTCTCCTCCAATATGCCAGGTTGTATAGTTTCTAAGCGAAACATTTTCGATGCATTTTCCGCTTAGTGACGAAATAAACTGTTGATGTAAGGCGCTTTTCTGCATTTTATTATCTGCCCACGCCAATATATGTAAATCCAGCAGCTTTAGCAGCATGAGGATCTAAAATGTTGCGACCATCTACAAATAAAAGATTATTCATTTTCTCACCAAGCCTATTCAGATCTAGTTTTCGGTAAATATCCCATTCTGCAGCAAGAATTACAGCATCAGCATTCTCAACGGCATCATATGGATCATCACAATATCTAACATCAATATCAGTAATTTCACGCTGAGCATTCGTCATAGCAACAGGGTCATGCACTGAGATTATGGCTTTATTTTCAGCCAAAATGCGTATAATTGCAATGGCAGCTGATTCTCTTATATCATCTGTATTTGGCTTGAATGATAATCCAAGTATGCAAATTCGTTTGCCGGCTAAGTCACTAAGATTATGCTGGAGCTTGTCAATAATATTCTGTCTTTGTCTGTAATTAACTTCTCTAACAGCTTCTATAATCGGCATAGAATAGTTGTATTTAGCTGCCGCAGAAAGCAGTGCAGATGTATCTTTTGGAAGACAGCTGCCTCCCCAACCAAGTCCCGCTTCAAGAAAGCGATCACCTATTCTTTCATCCAAACCCAAACCATATGAAACCTGCTTGATATCTGCGCCTACTTTCTCACACAATCCTGCTATTTCATTTATAAAACTTATTTTCATGGCAAGAAAGCAGTTAGAGGCATATTTTATCATCTCAGCATTTACAGGATCCGTTACTACAAGATGCGGACGTGTATATCCATCAGGATGCGGCAGAAAATTCGGCGGGGTGAATGATCGTTTTAGTATTGGGTCATAAGCACAAATCAAAGGTTCTATGGCATTCTTATCATTAGAACCAATCACAATACGATATGGATAGAAAGTATCATTAAGAGCCAGTGATTCCCGGAGAAATTCGGGATTTGAAATAACATTTATCTCTGAATTGATACCTCTATCTGCTAACTTCTCCATAATGGTTTGTTTGACAAAATGATTTGTACCTATAGGAACGGTAGATTTCATCACAATAGTGTATTTTGTCCCTGACTGAATTGAATCAGCAATATCTGATACAACCTGCTTTATATTGGCAAGATCTGGATTACCGCTTGTGTCAGGCGGAGTTCCTACTGCTATTATTATGATCTCAGCATGTTGTATAGCTGTGGAAATTGAATTGGAAAATAGCAGAGATTCCTTTAGATTATGCAGCAATTGCTCAATACCAAATTCATAAATGGTACTTCTGCCCTTTTTCAATAAAGTTAATTTATCTTCATTGTTATCAACGGCAATAACATCGTGTCCGATGTAAGCAAGAGCTGCAGCTGTAGTAAGTCCAACGTAGCCAGCGCCAATTATTGCAATTTTCACTATATCTCCTGAATCAAGATGGATTACTCATGCTGCCTATATAAAACATCTTTTTGTTATTAAATGCACTTTTGAGAAGATATGTTAAGAATTGTATCTTTTTTCCAAAGTATATCATCAGTATCAGGATGGTCAGTATTATAATTCAACCCTCTGCTCTCTTTGCGAGTTAGTGCAGATTGAATAATAAGACATCCTACCATTGCAATGTTGCGCAGCTCAAGCAATTCGGGATTCAGTTTGCTGCGGGCATAAATTTCATCTACCTGAGATAATATATCCAATATCTCGTTTTTTGCTTTCATTAAACGCTCATCGGTGCGAACAATGCCAACATAGCGCCACATTGCTTTACGAACACGATCAGCAAGCTGATTGATTAGCTGCGCATCAACCGGTTCTGTATGAGGTTCCTTGTTATATTCAGGCAGGTCGGAACATGTATTGTCATTCAGCAGTGATAACGAATCTGCAGCTGCCCGATGTCCAAATACAAGCGCCTCCAACAACGAATTGCTTGCAAGCCTATTTGCTCCATGAACACCGGTGCAAGCTACCTCACCGCATGCATAGAGTCTATCTATAGTTGTTTTACCATTGATATCTGTAATCACACCTCCGCAGCTGTAGTGAGCAGCTGGAACAATAGGAATCCAGTCTTTGGTTATATCAATCCCAAAAGAGAGACATTTTTTGTATATGTTTGGAAATCTATTCTTTATAGTCTCTGCTTCAAGATGTGTTATATCAAGATAAACATATTCATCGCCGGATTTTTTAAGCTCTGCATCTATAGCACGTGCAACAATGTCTCTTGGTGCAAGACATCCCATTTCGTGATATTTTTCCATAAATGTAGAGCCGTCTTTAAGCCGTAAGATTCCGCCTTCTCCCCGCACAGCTTCCGAAATGAGAAATGAATCAGCATCAGGGTAAAATAAGGTAGTTGGATGAAACTGAATAAATTCCATATTGCCAATATCTGCACCGGCTCTAAATGCCATTACCACACCATCGCCAGTTGCAATATCAGGATTTGTGGAATGCAGGTATACATTCCCACAACCGCCAGTAGCCATCATCACTACTTTAGCACGAAAAGCAGTGATTTCCTCTGTTTCGGTATCAAGTACATATGCACCGCAGCATTCAATTCTTCCATCAGCTGTTTTGGCAGTGATTAAGTCTATAGTAAAATCGTTCTCAAACATACGGATATTATCTTGCCGTTTTGCCTGTACAATAAGCGCTCTCTCTATTTCTTTGCCGGTCAGGTCAGCAGCATGAAGTATGCGCCTTTTAGAATGACCGCCCTCGCGTCCTAATGAGTAAGTCAATTTACCCTCAGCATTGGTCTCCATTGAAAATTTAACGCCGAGTTCAACTAACTCACGCACATACTGAGGTCCCTCATGCACTAATATGGAAACTGCATCTTCATGACATAATCCGGCGCCTGCGATTAGTGTATCTCTTATATGAAGGTCGAAACTGTCATCGCTGGATGTAACGCTTGCAATTCCACCTTGGGCATGGTTTGTGTTAGATTCAGTATCGCTTTTTTTAGTAATCAGCGCTACTCTGCCGTATTTACAAACATTTAGTGCAAAACTTAAACCGGCAATTCCGCTTCCAAGTACTAAAAAATCAACATCAGATATCATTTTTATTTCTCCCGCCCAGCTAAGCATGTATTCTTAAGCTATTGACTTGAATTATCTCACTTTAAACTATTGAAGTCAACAATGTATAATAGAAGCATTCATTAATCGTATGCAGGATGGATGCCATTTGCAGGAAATGCACCTTCGTCATCCTCATTTTTTTGGTATCTTATCCTTCACAGCGATGGTTGAAATAATAATTGAAATTAAACGCCATTATTTATAATAGTCAATATAATTTAGTTTGACAGCAGTTTGTCAATTTGATAGTGTTATGGCAGATTTATTCATGAGGAAGACACATGGAAGTTTTGATTATCTATTCGATAGCTTTTATAACTGCATTATCTGGAGCAATGATGCCCGGGCCTCTGCTTACTGTGGTCATCGCCCAGTCAGCGAAAAAAGGTATAGTTTCCACCATACTTTTGATGACTGGTCATTCATTGTTAGAATTAATTCTTGTTCTGGGGCTTTGGTTTGGATTAGGCGGAATATTAAAAATTCCCTGGGTTATGGGAAGTGTTGCTGCAGCAGGCAGCTTAGTGCTTTTATGGATGGGCTATGGCATGATAAAGGACTCATCATCTGCAGCTCTTGATACTCATGTAGATGAATCCTCACAAATAAAGCAGAAATGGCATAATAACCCTATTATTGCCGGAATGGTAATAAGCTTATCTAATCCATATTGGCTTATCTGGTGGGCAACTATAGGATTAACTTTGTTTGCCGCATTATCGCATAATGTATTACAGGTTATAGCTGCTTTTTATTTAGGTCACATATCCGGTGATATAATTTGGTATTTAGCTGTAGGCGGAGCAGTTGCAACAGGACGGAAATTCATTGATCAAAGAGTTTATGGAATGATTATAAAGATCTGCGGCGTTATATTGATTTTGCTTGCAGCATTATTCATTTATCTTACGGTATCAGGGAGGCTTTGGACAATCAAGATGGATATGACCTCGCTGCAGCAGAAAATTGAATCAGTTAACCCAGTAAAATGATAACGGCACAGGTGATTACCCATAAAATGAAATTGATGAGCAAAGGCTTATCGCTGAGCAGAAGAAGTTCCGGACTCTTTGCACCCGCACTCTTTCCTGCAAGGAAAAGATATCGGAAAACGCCGTATATTACAAATACAATTGTAATATACATATAGTTGTGCTTTAATCCTGTATCCGACATGAATGTATATAGCGAGTATGATATTATCATACATGCAGCAGTGATATTCATCAACTGGTCTATATATGGAACTGTATATTCCATTAAGTTTACTCTGTGTTCTGTTGCATTGATGCCTAGTTCAGTAAGCTCTTCTCTTCTTTTGCCAAATCCAATAAAAAGCGCTATAAATGTTGTGCACAGAAGCAGCCAGGGAGATATCATTACATCTATTATCTCTGCTCCTGCCATTGCTCTTAAAACAAATCCTAAGGCTATAACGGCAACATCTATTATCACCAGTTTTTTCAAAATGTATGAGTATAATACCATACTTACAAAGTAAATACTTATTATTAAGCCAAAATCAATATTAATAATGAATGATACTGCAATTACGAAAACGGACAATATTATTGCAGCCAGCCATGCAATATTTAAAGGAAGCATTCCAGAAGCAATGGGTCTATGCTTTTTTTCGGGATGGACTCTATCATTCCAGATATCCGAGATATCGTTTATTATATATATTGACCCGGATATAAGACAAAACAGAATGAAGGCAATGACAACCAGCAGGCAGTCTGTTATTGAGTGCTTCATATCAATAGTGAACAAAATGCCTGCAAAAACAAACATATTTTTTATCCATTGTGATGGACGCATGCTGCGCATTATCAATACCAGATTATTCAAATGTTCACCTATAAAAAAGATGCAGCAATAAAGTATAGCGCTCTGCTGCATCTATAGATATTTATATTAATTTAACTATTACTCTACTAATCTGCTTTATTTACTATTATCTCAATTTCAGAGACTGCTGGTTCCTTTATTCCAAATTCATCACTTGCTGTTAAGGTTACAATAAATGTTCCAGCCTGTCGGAAACGATGATAAACAATTTCACCGATTGCTTCTTGCTGAATACCGTCGGATTTATCAAAATCCCATGAATAAATCACTGATGATGAACCTTTATCTCCACTGCCCATAAATGATACACGGTCATTTATCGCAACTTCTTTACTGTCTCCAGCGTATGCTGTAAGTACAGATGAATCAAAGTCAGTTCTTATTTCTCTAACATTAATTACTTCTGTGCCATCTCCACAGACAATAACACGTTTCAACAAGTAATTATCCATAGGAATTCCGCGTTTTAAAGCAAACATTGGAAAAGATATATCTGTCCAGCCATCATCCCCTGCAGTAAATGCAGCAATATTAACTTCTGATTCAACAAACTGACCGTTATCGAATTCAAGTATCAGCTGTAATCTTTTGTTAGGAATAGGTCTTCCTGTAAGAGCTGTAGACATTCCTGGCGCCATTGTTCCTCTTCCACCCATTACACCTGGCATACCTCCCATACCTGGCATTGTTGGAGGAGCGCCTAAACTGGGCATTCCTATACCGCCAAATCCAGGTGTTATAGATGAATCACTGCCAAATCTGGCAACAATCTGAAGATAATAGTTTTTGTCATTAAATTCAGATGTGAGATCAATAGGTTTCACAAAGTCAATTCTTCCTCCTGCAAATAATCCATTTGGCTTAATCTCTAAAGAGTCTGAATCTCTATAACCTACCTTTGCAGCCTGCTTAACTACACCGCCGCCCCAGCTTCCTGCAACGATAGATTTATCAGTAACTTTGCCGCCGAATAATACCTTGCTCGACTGAGCATTGGCTGATAAACATACCATGCTAATCAATAATACTGCACCGACTACTCCTGATACTCCTGTTTTAATCCATTTGATTATGCTATTTCTCATCATTGTCGAAGCATACCTCCGATTCATTGTAAAATCTAAAATATCCATACTATACTATAACATAATGAGCAGTTTATCAAGTGTTAAACTAAAATTCTTTCAATTATTTACATTTTTTTGTTGAATTATTCTAATTCTTTCAATTTTTTCAGCTTTGCCTGTCGCAGAATCTATATCTATTACTATTGCTGAAAATACTGCATCACCATCTGCAATTTCAAATCTGGCAGGCAGTTGAGTTAAAAATTTGTTTATTACAATATCGGATTTTACACCAATAATTGAATTTATCGGACCAGTCATTCCTGTATCCGTAATATATGCAGTTCCACCGGGAAGTATACATTCATCGGCTGTTTGGATATGTGTATGGGTTCCGACTACTGCACTTACTCTTCCGTCAACATACTGCCCAAATGCACATTTTTCTGATGTTGCTTCAGCATGAAAATCAACAAAAATAACTTTTGCATCACCTCTCATTGATTCAATAATGGCATCTGCAACTTTGAATGGATTTTCAAGCGGTTCCATAAACACTCGCCCGCAAAGACTAATAATGCCTATAGATTCGCCTGTTTGGGTTTGATATATTGCCCAACCCCGTCCTGGAGCTCCATCTGGATAATTCGCAGGACGAAGTATTTTTGCCTCACTATCTATATAAGAATAAGCTTCCTTTTTAGCCCATGCATGATTTCCAAGAGTTATTACATCAACACCTGCATAGAACAATTCAAGTGCAGATTCTTTTGTAATTCCAATTCCTCCAGCAGCATTTTCACCATTTGCAATAACAAAACATGGTGTATATTTTTCCTTTAGGCCCGGCAATATAGCAGATACAGCACGACGTCCTGCCCGTCCCACTATATCACCAACAAACAAAATCCTCAACGGATCCCCTTCCTGCCATAGATCAAATCAGAATCAGCGTTCGGCATTATCTGGCGTAATCTATTGCTCTTGTTTCTCTAATGACCGTAACCTTTATCTGACCAGGATACTCCATCTCTTCTTCAATTCGCTTTGCGGTATTTCTTGCCAGTATAACCGCTGAATCATCATTTACTTCGCAGGGCTTTACCATAATACGTATTTCTCTGCCCGCCTGTACGGCATAGGTTTTTTCCACACCAGAGAATGAATCTGCTATTGTTTCAAGCTTTTGCAAACGTTTTACATATGTTTCAAGTGTTTCTCTGCGTGCACCGGGTCTGGCAGCGGATATTGCATCAGCTGCTGCAACAATCACGGCTTCTGCTGTCTGCGGATCTTCATCACCATGATGCGATGCAACCGCATGAATCACTTCGCTGTGCTCATTGTATTTACGACATAAGTCGCCACTAATTACAGCGTGCGGACCTTCAACTTCAAAATCAACAGCTTTGCCAAGGTCATGCAATAGCCCCGCACGTCTTGCCAAACCAACATTACATCCAATTTCCGCAGCAATTGCTCCGGCAAGGTGAGCCACTTCAACAGAATGATCCAGCACATTTTGCCCATAGCTTGTTCTAAATCTCAGTTTCCCTAAGATTTTGATAATCTCAGGGTCAAGAGCCGTAACACCGGTTTCAAATATAGCTTTTTCACCAGCTTCACGCATGAGGTTTTCTACCTCAACTGTGGCTTTATTGATCATTTCTTCAATTCTACCCGGGTGAATTCGTCCGTCGGAAATCAGGTTGCTTAATGCAACTCTTGCAATTTCTCTACGCACTGGGTCAAATCCTGATAGAACAACAGCTTCCGGTGTATCATCAATTATTAAATCAACACCCGTCATTGTTTCAAATGCACGAATGTTTCTGCCTTCACGACCGATTATACGGCCTTTCATTTCATCGCCGGGAAGTGGAACCACAGAAACTGTTGTTTCTGAAGTTTGGTCTACTGCACAGCGTTGAATTGCAAGAGTAACTATGTTTCTTGCACGCTTATCAGCTTCTTCCTTGGCTTGTGCTTCTATATCTCTAATGAGACGTGCTGCATCATGCTTTGTTTCATCTTCAATTGTTTTGAGGAGCAGCGCTTTTGCATCTTCCGATGTCATTCCTGAAACACGCTGAAGCTCTTCTCTCTTCTTGGAAACAAGATCAGATAAAGACTTTTTTAGGTTTTCCGCCTCCTGTTCCTTATTGTTTAATGATTTTTCTTTTCTCTCAAGGTTATCTAATTTACGGTCAAGCGTCTCTTCTTTCTGAGTCAGCCTACGCCCTAACCTCTGTACCTCGGCTCTTTTTTCTTTATTTTCACGTTCGACTTCAGCCCTCATTTTGTGGGCTTCATCTAATATTTCTAATCGGTCTTCCTTACGCTTAGTTTCAAGTTCTTTTTCAATCTCTTCACTGCGCTTGTGAGCCTGTTCCAGCTGGTTGTTTAATTTATCATTTGCCGGTTTAATTATAAGCAGATATCCTGCTGTTGTTAGTATTACTG
>JAPXND010000051.1:0-16664 GCA_033808695.1 Armatimonadota bacterium | reverse complement strand
ATATTTTACAATATATTAGTGAGTATTTCATCACTTTTGCAACTTTATTTTTTTTCAGCAGTATTTGCTGCAGGTTTTGATGCTGTAACCGGTTTAATAACCTTTAATGTGTTAGAGTCTATCACATATATGTTGCCATCGTCATCTACGCTGACAGCTTGTGGTTTTTCCAATTTTCCGGCAGCTATTATATCTTTTTGAGCGCTGTTGTTATAGTATTTGAATATAGTTTTCTTTTCCGAATCAGTTATGTATATGTTGCCGTCTTTATCTACTGCAGATAGAGTTGTCAAATCATCTTTGTCTTCCGGAATCAATTCCATTTTTGCAGGTGATGTATATATTTCACCACTGTTTTTATCTATTTTTATCATTTGCCCAATTTCGTCTACAATAGTGATTATTCCTTGTTTGTTTATGCTCAAAATTCCGCCGTTGATTTTTGTGCTTAACATAGGAACAGGAATGCTGTAGTTTAGCTTTTCTATTGCAACGGGTGAACCAGCTTTATACTTTACATTTTTCTCTGGAAGCTTGATAAAATAGCTTCCTATTAACATTCCAAGCAATATGCCGGCTAATATGCCAATTACAAATGGTATTGCCCATGGCGATTTTTTCTTAGATGTTTCTTTTTTTAATTTTTCTGTTATTGGTTTTCTTTTATGGTTAGGTGTTCCATACATTATGAGAATTACTGTTATATTATCTTTTCCGCCCCCATTAAGTGCAGCATCTATAAGATTAACACATGTGCTTTTGATATTTGATGGTGTTGCTGTAAGCAGTGTATTCTCTATAAATGAATTACTTAGCGGTACAGTTAGTCCATCTGTACATAGCAGAATGATATCGCCTTCATGCAAATCTATGGAGCCAACATCGGGTTCCACATTAGGTTCTATGCCAACAGCTTTGGTAATAATGTTTCTGAATTTGCTTTTGCGTGCATCTTCATCCGATATTTCACCTGTTTTCAGTTTTTCAGCCACATAGGAATGATCTTCGGTTAGCTGCTTTAATTGTCCATCCTGCAGAATGTATGCGCGGCTGTCACCAAGATGTGCATAGTATAGTTTCTTATGGCATATAACAGATGCAACGCAGGTGGTGCCCATTTTATTTAGGGCAGGATCTGTTTTCGCTTTATTATATACCGCCATATTAGCTGTTCTTAAAGCTCTGCTTAGAATTGCGGATACATCTGCATGCTGTGATATGTCTTTAAGTATCACATCTTTTGCTGTATCTACAGCAGTTTTGCTTGCTACGCTGCCTGATGAGCGTCCACCCATACCATCTGCAATGATATAGACTCCGCTGCATTTGCTGCCGATTTCTGTTTCGGGAACGATTAAGCAGCGGTCTTCATTTTCAGATCGTTTTCCAATATCTGTCAGCGATGCGGAAGTAATTTCTATATTTTCCATTTTCCATCCTAGTCAGTATTTCTGCGGAGTAAGCCTATCACATATATCAGAAATAATGATAGGCCGCCAAGAAACAAGTATTTAATAATGCCTAACAGATAACTAAGTAATTCTACCCAATTCAAAGTCTAACTCCACTTCTCCTATTTTTATTCTGTCACCATTGTGCAGCTTGATTGGTATATCAGGAAGGGCTGGGACATCATTAATTTTTGTACCGTTTCTGCTCTGGAGATCCTTAATGAAATAGTCAGCGCCTTTTCTGTATATGCGTGCATGCTTGCGTGAAACAGAAGGGTCATCTATGCGAATATCGCTGCCAAGACTTCTGCCAATCACCATATCGGATGCCAGCAGATATTCATTTTTATCGGCAGTATTTGATATTTCCATTAGTTTAGAAGGATGTATATTTGATTTTTTTATAACAGGCTGATAGGGCGTTTCAGAACCGGTTTCGAATGTGATTTCCGTTGAACCGATTTGTATTATATCACCATTTTTCAAAATTGTATTATTTACTCGTTCACCATTCAGCCAGACGCCATTAGTGCTTTTCAAATCTGTAATAGTAAAACCGTTGTTTTGCATAGATATTCTTGCGTGTTGTTTTGATATCATACCATCAGAATCGATTATAATGTCATTATTCATTCTATGCGATCTTCCAATAGTTACAGATGGTTTTCTCATTACGAAGGAAGTTGTTGTTCCATCAGATTTTTTGATATTGAGAACAGGCGGTGATATTGTTCCATCATCGTAAATATCGATGGCCGCAACAGTTAAGTCCTCATAATCCATTACATTGGTCAAGTCTTCTTCAATTGCCAACTCGGGAATCACTAAGCTTATCTGATCCGGTTGTATCGGCGGCTGGTCAGTAGGACGTACATCCCATTTGCACTTTACGGTGAGCTTTTCAGGTTTGCTGGATTCGTCTGTTGATTCTATTTCTTCGATGGTAAAATCCAATGGACCTCTGAGATAGTATTTGTTTTCATCCAGATATTTTCTTAGGGCATTATCCAGTTCTTCTTTATCAAGGAAAGCCAAAAGGTATTCTTTTTCTTCATTGTTTTCAAAGGATAATTCCAGGATATATCGATTTGGTACATATACTCTGCTGTCCAGTCCTTCTTTTCTGTTTTGCTCCATTTCATTTATGATTTTACGGAGCACATCTTTAGGGCGAATGTTGCCGAATTCATCACCAAACCAGGATTCATACCAATTTGCGAAAGTTTTGTTTAGTTTTTCAAAAATATCCATTTATGCCACCAGTAATTATTTTTCGTGTGCTGTTATTTAAATGCGGCTTTTATTATATCACGACATACAGGTCCTGCTGCATTCCGACCGTAGCCGCCGTTTTCTACTATAACCGCAAATGCTATTTTTGGCTCATCTGCAGGTGCAAATCCTACAAACCATGAATGAGGCATTTTATCTGCATGTTCATTTTCTGCACTTCCGGTTTTGCCAGCAGCGCTGACATTCAATCCACTGAACAGGCCTTTGCCTGTGCCGTTTGCTGCTGCATCTGCCATCATAGATCTGAGTTTGGCGGCATCTTCCGAACTTATAGGCTGACCAATTTCCACAGGAGCTGTTTCCTCCAGGGTTTTTCCTTCTATGCTCACCTCTTTTAAAAGGTGAGGCTTCAGCATTACTCCTCCATTAGCAATGGCTGCAGCAGCTCTTGCCATTTCCATAGGAGTTACCTGAATGATTCCCTGCCCATAGGAATTATCCGGCAGGTCGGCAATCAACTTTGCTGATGATGGAGTTTTGCTAAACCCATAATCCAACATTATATCATGAAGTTTTTTAGATCCAAGCTTTAATCCAAGCTTAGCGAAATAAACATTGCACGATACACGGATAGCTTTGGATAAATCGGTAATTCCATGTGGACGCATTTCTTCCAAGTCAGTTATTTGGCGTCGGGAGTAGGTTTTGCCTTTGCTGCGCCATGTTACATTTAATTCTTTATGATTGCATCTATAAAGAAAATCCTCATTATTTTTAAGCGCTGCAGAAGCAGTTATAAGCTTAAAAACTGATCCCGGAGGATAATATCCATTTGAAACTCTGTTTAATAGAACAGCTTCTTCCTTGTTGCTATTATACGATTTCCAGCTGGTTTTTGTTAGTGTATTTGCATTATAATCAGGAAGTGATACAGATGCAAGTATTTCGCCGGTACGTACATCTATTACCACTGCTGCAGCTTTTGTTTTTCTTTTTCCGGTTGCTTTATTGCGAATGCTTGATGTATGTTTGGTTAATGATTCTTTTACAGCCATTTGCAATTTGGAATCAATAGTTAGCTGAATATCTTTGCCAATAATTTTTGGTTTGAATGGTGTATACGAGTATCTATACAGAGGCAAAAGTTTAGAATAATCATCAAAACCTCTTAAGTAATGGTTAAAGGTTTTTTCCATTCCTACAGGTCCGCCATATGAAGGGTTAATATAACCAACTATATGAACTGTTGCGTTTTCCAACGGGTAATAGCGATTCACCTTTTTATTTGAGTCAGCGGAAACTGGCATTTCTGAGGCACGGGAAGTGGCCAGTGGTTCGCCGTTTCTGTCATAAATCGACCCTCTTGGGATCGATGCTGCTATATATTTCAATCTCGGATTGATATGCGATCTTGTATATCCATCGGCATCCGGTGTAACTATAAGTTTTCCGGCAGTTTGGTCGGCTTTTACTCCCTGTATAATAACAAGACGTCCGATGCCTGCTACGCCTAAAAGCAGGATTAACATTCCTGTGCCGAGTTTTCTTATAGCATGTGTGGTAATTGATATTGATTTATCCATTTTTGAATGTGCAGGTGAGGCAGATGATGTGCTCAATATCAACCCTGCCATAAAGAATGATGCAGTCAATGAAGATTTGCCATAGCTCATAAATGGCAGAGAAACGCCGGTAAGCGGTATTAATCCCAAAACTCCAAAAATAATTATAATCGTCTGCAAACCTAATAATATGGTTACACTCAGCACTATAAGGCGTTGAAAACTGCTTTGTGATTTTATAGCTGTTCTAAATCCACGGACGATTATTATTGCAAAAAGTATAATGACAAATATCGACCCTATCAGTCCCAGTTCTTCACCCAAAGATGCGAATACCAAATCAGAACCTGAGCGAGGCATGAGATTCGGCTGCCCTAATCCTAACCCGCTGCCCCAAATTCCTCCAGATCCAAATCCCCATAATGCTTCTCCAAGCTGCATGCCATTTGGATGAGAATTATTCCATGGGCTTAGCCACATATCAACACGCACATCAAATACGCCAAGATGAAGTATATAGGAGAGAAATCCGCTGATGCTTACAATAATCAATCCTATAAGGATGAATGCAGATTTTTCGGTGGATACATAGAGCATAGCTGCAAACATTCCGAACAGAATCAGCATAGGCCCTAAATCACGAACCAGTATGAAGGTTCCCAGAGAAATGAAATACATAACCAGAAGGGGGGCAATGTCATGGAAAAGCGGAATCTTAAACCCTTTTCCTGTCGATGCACTTTTGTCAGTCAATACAATCCATCTGTCGGCCAGATATCCTGCTACAAAATATGCCAGAAGGATTTTAACTATTTCTACAGGCTGCAAGCCGAATATACGCAGCTTAGCTCCCCCGGGACCTGTGCCAAAAATAGCAAGGAGCAATGTGATGAAAACAGATAGAAGAGCATATATATATGTGTATCTCCATGGGCGAAGGTTTTTATACCAGGAGGTTAACGGAATGCATGCAACAAGAAGTCCTAATAGGATTCCATGCGCCTGCTTGGTGAATATGAATGTATCTCGCAGCGGATCCTTTATAGAGAACATTAGTATAAGTCCAATTCCTGCAAGCATCATAATGCAGGTGAGGATGTATGGATCTGAGTTTGGCACGGATTTTTTTAGAATTATGTGATAGATGATAAATCCTATTATTATAAGTATTGAGTATATCCAGAATTGAATAATGACAGATTGAGGATCTCTAACTCTTAACTGCATTTCTGCATTTTTTAGTGTTTCGTTTGAAATAGCGGACAGCCTTAACAATTTTTTTTCGGATGCTTTTGAACCGTCTTTGCCAATGTCGCGTTTTAGCAGCTCTTTGGCAATTTGGATACTGACTCCGGATACCTGTGATATATCATCAGGGGATAGCTGTGAGATATCTTTGCCTGAGAGTTTTTTTGCCTGATCGGGTTCAAGCAGTCTTACATATTGCAGTCCCGATGTGCCTTGAAACGGTCCGTGTTTTTTTCTATATTGTATAATAGGTTCTGTTTGCTCGGTTTCAACTTTCAGGTGCGTTGCAATTTCTTCGGCAGAGGCAGTGTTTATGTTGATGGATTCGTGTTTGTACATTTTCGGAAGCTTAGCGAGAAATACAAGCAAAAATCCCGACAGTAATACTAAGGCGGCAAATACTAAGAGTCTGCCTTCAATTCTTCGTGCAGAAAGTCGCATATTGTTTAATACGTAATCATCCTTAATTATTTGTTAATAGATAATGTGATTTTGCAGGATTTATAAACACATTTAATATATTTACATACAGATTTTCAATTCTGGATAAATATCCAAAAATCTTTTGCATCCTTGTCAAAAACTTTCATATATTCAACACTGTTTGCTGTATTATAGTAGTATTTGCCCTATATGCTCAAATTCTATGGCTCACAGAAAAGCCTGTTTTAAATAACTCCATTCTACCTGCCGATTATTAGCTGTTTTGAAGTATCTTCAAGCTGTTAAGGTCATTATCATAATGATAATATCAGATGTGGCAACGTATGTCTAATGAAGCTAAGAGTTCAGAATCTTTAATAAAAAATTATTGTATATTATGCAACAATTATCAGCTTACAATCGTCTAACAATATGATTACAGGAAATAGTTCGAGTTTGGCAGCTGTTGACTGTTGTCGGTATTAAATGAAAGTGGTTTGGTATGTGTTTTATTCTGCATACTGAGAATAATTATGATAGATATACATAATCATATATTACCCGCTGTTGATGACGGTCCGGATACAATTGATGAATCTATAGAGATATCAAGGATTGCTGCAGCACAAGGGATAAAAACTCTTTTTGCAACGTCGCATGTGGCATCGCAAAGCGATCTGCAAAAATCATTGGAATTTCCAGAAATGGTGAATGATCTCCAAGCAGTATTGAGAGAGCGCAATGTGGATGTTGAAATTATTCAAGGCGCTGAAGTTTATCCATCTCACGATGTTCCTCAATACTTGAAGGATGGCTATCCGCTTACATTAGGAAAGAACAGCAGATATATCCTTATTGATTCACCTCTTTCTCAGATGATGGCTGGACTTGATGATATGATTTTTGATTTACAAACTAATGGCTATATTCCTATATTGGCGCATCCCGAAAGAGTTACCCCTATTCAGAAAGACATTAGAATTTTAGAAGATATGGTACGCAGGGGATTGCTGCTGCAAGTTAATGCCGCGAGTATAATAAGCAGCAGAAAACATGTTAAAAATACCGCAATAGACCTTCTAAAATTAGATTGGGTGCATTTTATTGCATCTGATGCCCACTCAATAGGGCACAGGCGTCCAATGCTTGGCGCTATTAAAAAAGCGTTGATTGATATTGTTGGTGAAGATATGGCATATAATCTTCTTAAGAACAATGCAGAAAAAATCCTCAATAATGAAATGGCATACTCAGAGCCGAAACCATATGTATCACTTAAAAGATCGTGGTTTGCAGCATTATTTGGTCATATTTATTCTTAGTTAATGCAGATAAACTGCTGAGCGAATCATTCATCTGTTGGATCATAATGCTGATATGCATAGGTTCCAAGCGCTATTCCTCCAATTGAATGTATTATGCATGCAAATGCTGAAACAGCAGTAGCTATTATTGGTGGAATTTTGGCTATAATCAAAATAGTTAGAATTCCGATAGGAATCCCTAAGCAAAAAAAGACAGCGGTCAGCATTAAAATAGATGCAATAAATCCCTGAGATATTTCAGCCCAATTTGGATATTTTATAATGATAGGTGTTTGCATACACAAGCACGAATATGATATCAAAGGTATAAGAACTACAGTATAATCTAAATATTTTAGTTTATTGCCAAATATAATAAAGGCGGCAATATATACAAAAAAATATAGGGAAGACATTAATATGGTTCCTGTTATTGGTTCTAATGCTATTATTTTCCAACTTGATATAGGCATTGGTTTAATTAGATCTGCATTAATCAGATTATATTTAATGCTTCGCATTTGATATGTTGAACCAATTTGTATGATATAGAATATAGAAAGCAACAATATAACTGTCAGCAAAGAGTAATCAATCATACTATTATGTTTTACAATGAATGCTGAAATTATAACTGCAGCGCCAGTTATTATCCATTTGCTAAGAGTAGTTCTGGATGTAACAATCAAATTCTTCCATAATAAGGCTAACCCTCCATTTCCTATTGGTGGAATCCAGGTTTTTTTCTCAATATGACTTTTCTCCGTTTTTAAGACTTCCATTTTTACCTGCTGCCAGTTGCCAGATTTTAGCGCCTGAGTGCGTTTTGCCATTTTTATGCTGGTATTTAATGCAGGTTCATATGGATTTTCATCTCTTGAGACAGCAAATAGAAATGTTGCACATATCGATAATATCAATAATACAAATTCTGCAAGATATTGTGATGTCCACTGACTCATTGGAACAACAATTAGATCTGCTGCCCACTTTACGGGCATAAACAACATCAACAATATCGGGTTTGATGTTGTTTGAATTATACTTGTTGTAATGCTGTGATTAGAGTTGTAATGAAGTATTATACTAATTAATAACAATAAAAATATACCACATATTAAATACTTTATAAATAAAATATATGGAATTCTATCCGTTTTTTGATTGGATAATACCAGATTTATTCCAACACCGATATTTATCATTAGAATAATAAATAACGATATTGCGATTATGATAGATAATGGGTTAAAGCTGTCATTAAAAATGCCCATATGATAAAAAGAGCTATATAACAGCAACATTAAGAATAAAACAATACCAATATATAAAAGGTATGTTTTTACAATCTTTGTTATTAGTATTGTTGTTTTTGGTATAGGTGCAGGCATCATCATATCTATTTCAGACATACTGAAAACTATTATGCTGTTTTCAAGTGATTTGATAATAAAATGAAGGGCAATTAGAGCAAGCATAATAAACATTCCCGACCACAATTGCCGCGGCATTATGTAAAGCGTTCTATTGGAATTTATCTGATGCGGATTATCGACTGTTGTTACAGACCAATATGCAAACAGCAAATATATTAAAAACAAAACAATAGGAATTAACCTTTTTGGAGATCTTAATATCAGCTTAATTAAATTTACAGTCTGTCTATAATCTTTATAGAGTATTGCCTTCATCATTATTCTCTTTGGATGTTAGTTTTAAAAACATATCTTCTAAGCTGGCGTCGCTGCCCATTTGCAGTCGATTGTGGATTTCCTGAAGACTGCCTTCTGCCACTTTTACGCCTTTGTCTATAATCAACATTCTATCGCATAAATGTTCTGCAGTATCAAGCATATGGGTGCTTACTATGATTGTGCATCCATTATCTCTTGCTTCAATTATCATATCTTTTAGTGATCTTGCGCCTTTGGGATCTATACCGATAAGAGGTTCATCGAATAACAGAACTCGTGCATTATGTATAAATGCACATATAACTGCCAGCTTTTGCTTCATTCCTTTAGATAGAGTGAGAACAAGCTCATCTTTTTTTTCAACCAGGTCGAATTTCTCAAGCAGATCCTGCGAGCGTTTATCAAAATCATCCATTGTATTGTATGCTTGCGCCATAAATCTTATATGTTCGCTTACTGTAAGCATATCAAATAAATTTGGTGTTTCCGGTACAAATGCAAGGTTTTGTTTAGCTCTTTGTTCATTAGCGGACAAATTGTATCCATTGATAACGATTTCTCCGGAATTCGGTTGGATTATGCCGGATATACTTCGCAATATGGTGGTTTTGCCGGCGCCATTCGGTCCCAGAAGTGCAAGGATTTCCCCATCTGCAGCGCTAAAGCTCATATTATCTACAGCTATTACTTTTTTAAATCTTTTAGTTAAATTTTTTATTTCAAGCATAGATTTTTCCTGTTATGGTTTGATCAAATCATGATAAAACAAATATTCCTGCGCCCAGCCGGTATATCTGCCAAATTTATTCTGGAGATACTCTGATACCTGCTGATATACAATTGGCGTTAAGCTTTTCTGCTTAAATTCCGGCATATAGTAGTTGACCGCAACTTTGCGAATATGCGTATCTACCGGAACTGCTTGATCTTTATCAAGTGAAAAAAGAAGTATGCAATCTGCTATCTTTCTGCCTACACCATCTATTTGCAAAAGCTGATTTTTGGCCTCTTCGTAATCTGTATATCTTAAAGAATTAAGCCAGCCTTCGGGCTTTTGCAGAATATGTTTGGCTGCAGAATGAAGATTTCTGCATCTGAATCCCAAACCGCACAGCTTCATTGTTCGATTCACATTCATATCAATTAGTTCTTCAGGTTTTGGAAAGGCATAATACTCTATGCCATCGATTTCGGTTATATACTTTCCTCTTTCCTGAGATAGAAGTTCCACCGATTTTGAAATACGGGCTACGTAATTAGCAGCGGAACATATATATGTGAACAATGTTTCTGATGGGTCCTGACGCAATACTCTCAGTCCTTTGAATCGCTCTATTGCCCCGCGGATATGCAAGTCAGATTCACTGAATTCCTTATACAAGTCAGACAGGTTTACCTCCAAACGGAAATAATCCTTTATGAATGAGTCATCTATGTCATCTGGAAATGACTGGTATTTTATTGCTTCTCCCTGGCGCCATATTCTTATCACATGATCATCAACAACACCTATCCATCGATTGCTCTCATCTTGTTTCCACCGGAACGATTGACCAGGCGTGAGTGTATGAGTAAGGTTAAGCTCGGATGATGGAATATGTATAGTGTTTATTTTTGATTTCATTTTCGATAATTTTCCATAAGCCAGGTTACAGCTTTTCCCGGATTAACCCAGAAATGTCCATGGCTATGGGACTTTGAAATATTGATGCTGTTTGGGAACTCCTTTTTTATTATAGCATGAAGTTTTCCACAATGCAGTTCTTTCTGATGTGGAATCATAACATCATTTGAGTCCCAATATAATAGAGTCGGAACTTGCGAAATAGTAGCATAAAATTTTATTGGACTTCTATTTTCATACTCATCCGGAATTTCTGCAGGTGATTTGCCAAGCTCATTGGATATAACTACAGAAGGTGTATCACTGTGGATGTATATTTGCTTTAAGTCAACAACGGGATTGAATGCCACTATACCGGAAATCATTTCAGGATGCATTCCGGCAAGCAGCAGACTTTCCTGTCCGCCCATTGATAAACCTACGGCAAATATTCTGCTCATATCTATTTGATAACCGGAATTGGATAGAAGTGATGGAAGATTTGCAAGATCAGCCATCTGTCCGCGCCACCCAAATGAGCATAAGTCATCAACACGTCCGTGTCCAATAGGGAATGCCGCTATAAATCCTTTGCGTGATATAAAGGGTTCCCAATATGCTGATGTTTCCTCTGCGGAGAAATTTGCTGCATGAGGAACAATAATCAATGGCAGTTCACCATCTGCCTGAGATGGGGATAATACTACTACAGATTTTGTACTTACGTTGTATGGTGAGGTGAAGTTGATTGTTTTAGATAAAAATGTCATTCTTGTTTCCAATAATTGTTAAATAAGAGGGAGCTGTAAAACTTCCTCCTGCGTGTTAATATACCAGTTAATTGCATAATCAATCCAGCTGCAGAAGCATGTCTTCAACTGTTCCGCCTGTAGGAATCATAGGAAAAACGTTGGCTTCTCTTGATATATGGAAATCTATCAATGATGGTCGATCTTTGATAGTCATACATTTCTCGATGGTTTCTTTGATTTTGCTGCTTTCCGTGACCAAAAACCCTTCGCCACCGAATGATTTTACAAGCATAACAAAATCCGGTTGAGCAGATATATCGGTAGATGCATATCGTCTGTTATAGAAAAGCTGCTGCCACTGTCTTACCATTCCAAGATAGCCGTTGTTGAAGAGCAGTATTTTTATAGGCAGCTTCTGTTCAATGGCAGTCATAAGCTCCTGATTGTTCATTAAAATGCTGCCATCTCCGGCAATTAGGAATACATCTTTATCTGGGAATGCAGCCTGAGCGCCGATAGCTGCAGGCAATCCAAAACCCATTGTTCCCAGCCCGCCGGATGAGATAAACTGTCTTGGCGCATTTACAAGGCATAACTGTGAAGCCCACATTTGATGCTGACCGACATCCGTTGCTATTATGGCATTTCCACCGGTAATTGAGTTCAGCGCACTAAAGATTTCAGCCGGTTCAATTCTGCCGTCATTTGGGCAGCTTGGCATAGTTTTGTGCTTTTTGGTCCAATCGGAAATTTTTTTCATCCAATCATCGTGTTTGGCTGCTGCAACACTATTTAAAAGCGCCAACAAGATATTTTTTGCATCGCCAACAATAGGGAGTGTAGGTTTTTTCATCTTCCCAATCTCAGCAGGATCTATATCAATGTGAATAATCTTTGCATTTGGTGCAAATGCAGCTGTTTTACCGGTTGACCTATCGCTGAAGCGCATGCCTATTGAAATAAGGAGGTCGCAATCATGGGCGGCATAATTTGCTCGTGCATGTCCATGCATGCCAAGCATGCCCAGGTTTAACCTGTGGTTGTCAGGAATAACACCTTTGCCCATCAGTGTGTAAACAGAAGGAATTTCTGCAATCTCCATCAGAGCTTTCAATTCTGATGATGCGCCTGATGCAATTACTCCGCCTCCTGCACAAACAAGAGGCTTCTGAGCGCCGTTGATCAGTGCAGCAGCTCGTTTAATCTGACGCGGATGTCCGATTACTGTAGGGTGATAAGAGCGTATGTCTATTGTATCCAAATTCTCATATTCTATTTCTGCAAAGAGCACATCCAGCGGTATGTCTATAACAACCGGTCCAGGACGCCCGGTAGATGCTATATGAAACGATCTTTTTACCGTGTCAGCTATTTCCGATACATCCTTTATTAAAAAATTGTGTTTAACTATAGGCATTGTAACGCCGGTTACATCAGCTTCTTGGAATGCATCGGTTCCCAGTTTTATGGTAGCTACCTGTCCGGTAATTGCTACCATTGGAACGGAATCCATATAAGCGTTTGCAATTCCGGTTACCAGATTAAGTGCTCCTGGTCCGGAAGTTGCCAAACATACTCCAACTTTTCCTGTGGTACGAGCATATCCATCTGCTGCATGTGCGGCGCCCTGTTCATGACGGACAAGGATGTGGCGTATCTTTCCATCCATAAGGACATCGTGTATGGGGATGGTTGCCGCACCCGGATATCCGAATATAACTTCAACATTTTCATTTGCCAGCGCTTCTATAAGCGCTTTTGCACCAATGATTTTTTCTTTTGTCATAGCATTAATCCTTTCTTATGCCGATGTTATGGCTGAATAGATAATAAAAACCCCTCAATCCCAAAACTGCAGGGACGAGGGGTAATGGTTCGTGGTACCACCCTGTTTTGCTGGTATTTTACAATAGCAGCCTTATTAGGTTCATCCATTTAAGGGAAACCTTGACTAAATAACGGTAGTCTGCCGAGATCCATTACTTGCGAAAGCTTTGATGAATCCAGCTCAAAGGTGACATTCATTCAGCAATATTGATACCGGTTTTCAGCATATCCGGCTCTCTGTAATCATATTGGCAGAACTACTATTCCTTTTCACTGCCTTTACGGTGTTTGTATTATTTGTTACGAACTTATACCATAATAACTATCATATTGTCAACTATTTTATGCTTAATACAGTTGTGCAGCAGCTTCTTTTTGCACTAATAAGATATATGCGTGATTTGCAATTATTTGTTTAATTTATTATATTTGCGTGCTGTCTGCTGCAAGGCATAAAACGATGGTTTTTTTGCATTATTGATGTCAACTATCCCCATGGAGTCTTCAGGACCGGTTATCTGGCTATCATAATCTTTTAAACAGAACCAATATACTGCTTTTACCTGTGGGATGCTGTAAAGAGCATCAAAGCTTTCTTTAAGCAGCTCTGCCTGTTTTTCTGCGGTGTCTGCCTCATTTATTCCACATCCTATCTCCGTAATCCATAATGGTTTAGCTGCATCGCCGTTTTTCCTCATCACACGAATTGTATCAAGGGTTAGTTTCTTCATATAGTCTGCACCTTCGTTTTCATTTGGCAAAACATATGGGTGAATGTTTACAACATCAAAATATGGTTTTCCACCAGCGTCGTATATGGCTTGGAGGAAATTGGTTGTTTTTACTGGTGACCATGGATTTGCAATTATCCCATTCATTTGAAGTCCGCCCAGCGATACTATGCACTTCGGATTTGAAGATTTGCAAACCTTGTATGCCGATTTAAGAAAAGCTGTATAAAGCTTTGCATCAGGCAGAGGACGCCAAAAATCCACTCCATTTTCTTCATTCCATATCTCCCAGTTTTTTATCTCCTTCTTGTATCGGCTTACTGCTTTCCGCACATATTCTGACCAGTTTACTGTATCATTTGGCGGATATGTATCGTACCATCCTTCAACCTGTCTGCCTGCTGTATTGTTCTCCCAGGCAGGAAACGACATAAGCGCTCCCAGAATTTCTATATCGGCATTTCTCAGTTTTCTTATAACTGTATCGGCTTTTTTAAAATCCCATTTGCCTTTTTCTGGTTCAACAGTTACCCATCTTACCGGAATACGAATGTGAGTGATTCCGGCTTCTTTTATTATCTTTATCAGTGCATCAATCTCTGAATCTTTCGTCCATAAAAGATCCTGATTTATGCCAATAACTTTTTGAGGTGTTTTTTGACTAGCAAAACACTCCGAATCGGCAGCATTGACTGCAATTACTGATGAAATAAGCATTAATAGCAAACATCTGGCAGGATAGAACATTATAGTCTCCTAAGCAGCATAAAATTTGTTATATTATCTGTATAATTTTGGATATTGTAATCATAGATTGGCAATGAGTCAATACACAGCAGCATTGGCAGAAAATGATAAGGCTTTGTCATATACATTCATAATGCTTGAATAAAGAGTTGTATTATGATATAATTTGTCGAATTGGAGGGTATCAGTTTTATGAAAAGAACACTACAACCAAAAGTAAGAAGACGCAATAGAACACATGGTTTTCTTGGCAAAATGGCAACCAAAGCCGGTCGAAACGTTCTCAAATCGCGCCGTGCCAAAGGAAGATACAGATTAACAACAGTAAATTAATAAGTTTTAGCATGGTGAGTTCCTGCGTTATAACTGCTGGGAGGTAATTTGTTACGCAAACAGCATAGGCTTACCAAAAGACGAGATTTTAAGCGGATATTTACTAGTGGACAAACATATGTCCACAAGTTATTTATCCTTAAGATAATGTATACTGATACAAACCAAGCAAGCAGGTTTGGGTTTTCAGCAAGTTCAAAATTGGGTAATGCTGTTATCAGGAACCGTATCAAAAGGATTCTGCGGGAATCTATAAGGCTCCTTGATAAATCAATCAAGCAATCGGGCTACGATGCTGTAATAATTGCACGGTCTTCAATACGTGAATGTGATTCAGTAAGTGTATCTAAGGCAGTTGCAGATATATTCAAAAAAACAGGAATATTAATTCCTGCAGATCAGGCACACAGCAAACCGTTAGAGTAGATATGCGTCATATATTAGTATTTTTTATCAGAATATACCAAAAGTTTTCAAAATATACTCCAAGAGTATGCCGATATGAACCTACTTGCTCGGAGTATGCTGCACAAGCTATTTTAAAATATGGCCCTCTTAAAGGTTTGTTAATGGCAGCATGGAGAATACTGCGCTGCAACCCCTGGTCACCCGGTGGAATTGACCATGTAAAATAAACCGGATACACCAATACATCATATTAGCTGCCAGAGATTTCATATAGAGGATATTTAATGGATTCAAAACCGAATAAAATGATGACTTTCATAATAATTTGGGGTATTATGTTTGTTGTAATGACTTTTATTTTCCCAAAATTTGCACCAAAGAATAAAGATGCAAAAAGTGATCTAAAACCTGCCGATGCAGTATACCAGCAGGTAGAAGCCGAACAGGAAAAAGCTGGAGATGACAAAAAAGCGCTTGGTAAAGTTGCATCTGATTATCAGAAAATTGCGAAAGCATATCACGGAACTGAATATGCAGCTAAAGCGCTTTTGAATAAGGGTATTATATATGAAACTAAAATGAATAATACCTTGCAGGCAGTTGAAACCTATGCAAACCTTCAGCGTGATTATTCAGAAAAATATCCTGAAATATGCAGTAAAGCTCAAAAACAACTAGAAGGCATTGATAAAAAGAACTCCGAACGGCCAATGTATAAAGTGATTGATTATCTGGTAAACATGACAGGTAAAAATCCTAAATACAGCTATTTCCTTGCACTTCTTATTATAACTCTGGTTTTTAAACTGTTTACTACTCCATTAACACACTTGCAGTTTAAATACATGAAAGACATGCAAAAAATTCAGCCGTTGGTAAAAGAGCTGCAGGAAAAATATAAAGGTGACAGTAAAGTTCTTGGCGAAAAACTTATGAATTTGTATAAAGAACATAATGTTAATCCATTTAGCAGCTGTCTTCCCATGCTTATTCAACTTCCAATATTGTGGATATTATATGGTATGGTAAGGCTGTATCAGGTTCAGTTTTCTAACGGAGAGTTTCTCTGGATAAGCAGCAATGCATTCTCTCATGCATATCCGTCTATAGTGGCATCAAATTTGGCATTGCCCGATATGCCGCTATTAGTTATCTATACCATAAGCATGTATGTATCTCAAAGATTAATGGTGGTAGATCCTACACAGGCAGAACAGCAGAAGATGATGACAATATTTATGCCAATCATGTTTGCTATTATGTTTAAAGGGTTTCCATCAGCATTTATGCTTTACTGGCTGCTGCAGAATATTGTTAGTACTATTCATCAATACTATATTCTTAAGCC
>JAPXND010000050.1:0-17035 GCA_033808695.1 Armatimonadota bacterium | reverse complement strand
GCTTAGAACTCATCTATTCAATGCAGGCTCACCCACACCATCTATAGAAACACTTGTTCACGCCTTTATACCAAAAAAATTCATTGATCACACACATGCAGATGCTATTCTCACGCTTACCAACCAAATCAATGGAGAGTCTTTGATTGCCGAAGCATTGGGCAGTGATATCATCATCCTTGAGTATGTTAAAGCTGGATTTGCATTGGCAAAAGCTGCCGCCGATGCTTACGATGCCAATCCATCAGCAAAAGGGATGGTTTTAATGCATCATGGCATAATCACATGGGGCGAAACCGCAAAAGAATCGTATGATGCAATGGTGTACTTAACAACAAAAGCAGAGAAATTCATCGCTGAAAAAACAAAAAATCTATCTATTGGCAAATCAGCTATATCGGTAGACGATGCTTGGTCAAATCTTGATATCGTAACTCCAATACTGCGCGGACTCCTTGCTTCTGAGTCTGATAATCCAGACAAAGGCTTTAATCGAATGACTCTCATCCCTATGGTAAATGATGAGATTCTCAATCTCATCAGCTCAGATAAAGGACGTGAAGCTCTTGTTACGCCCGCACTTACTGCCGATCACATAATCAGAACTAAATCACTGCCCTTATGGATTGAATCGCTCAACTTCCAAAACACCGATGAACTAAAATCTCAGCTGTCTGCCGCAATTGATCAATACGCACAGGATTATGATGCCTATGTATGCCGCAACATCAGCAGAATGCCTGAAGGTCTATCAAAATTCGATCCTCTCCCTCGAGTTGTTATAATTAAGGATGCTGGAGTTCTGTGCGCAGGAGAAAACATAGATGCAGCTATTATCACAAAAGATATCACACTCCACACACTCCGCGTAAAGAAACAGATTGCGGAGATGGGCGCCTACAAAGGATTATCGGAAGAGCATATTTTCGATATGGAATACTACTCGCTGCAGCATAACAAGCTTGGCAGCAATTCAAAACCGTTAGATGGAGAAACAGCCATTGTTACCGGTGCAGCAGGAGCTATTGGATCTGGAATCTGCCGTGGATTGCTTGAAAATGGATGCAATGTAGCAGTTACTGACCTTAAGGGAGAGAATCTTGACAGCCTGGTTAACGAACTGAAACAAGAGTTTGGCAATAGAGTTATCGGCATCCCTATTGATGTTACAAACCCCGATTCAGTATCAGCCGGCATAAAGAAAATAGTCCGTACATGGGGCGGTGTTGATATCGCCGCAATAAATGCAGGAGTTGCTCTGGTATCCTCCTTGAAGGACATGGATCTAAACGCATTCCGCAGATTAGAAACAATCAACATTGAAGGAACATTGATAACCCTTAGAGAAATGGCTAAGCATTTGGAGCTTCAGGGGACAGGTGGAGATATAATTGTTACATCCACTAAGAATGTATTTTCACCCGGAGCTACATTTGGCGCTTACAGTGCAACAAAAGCTGCCTCACACCAGCTTGCCCGCATTGCAAGCCTTGAACTGGCGCCTATCGGCGTAAGAGTGAATATGGTAGCGCCCGACGCTGTTTTCTCCGACGGAGAACGAAAATCTGGATTGTGGAAAGAAGTCGGTCCAGGACGCATGCGTTCCCGCGGACTTGATGAAAAGGGTTTGGAAGAATATTACCAAAACCGCAATCTGCTTAAAGCCAAAATAACTGCAGAACATGTCGCAAATGCTGTTTTGTTCTTTGCAATGCGAAAAACACCTACAACAGGCGCTACTATCCCTGTAGACGGCGGATTACCAGATGCAACTCCAAGATAAATCCAATCCGTTTGTATAATACAAAAAATCTTTTGTAATTTTGCAGGAATAGTAAAAAAAAGAAAGAATTATACAATTAAGTAAAAGAAAGGAATATACCATATGAAAACTATTCGTTTGATCAGTATTATTGTAGTAATTACAGCTGCTATAGCAATATCGCAGGCTAATGCTGCATATCGTTATTATGGACATAATGCAGAGAGTAAATTCAGCTTATTTGCTTTAACCGATGTAAAAAATGATGAATCCGGTTTTGGAGCATCTATGACATTAAAAAGCGACCCAACCGCAGCAATAACCTACACGCATATGGATTCATTTGATGTTTACCAGATCTCCAAATCACAGGAAACAAAAGCTGGTGGATATCCGGTAAATCTCGGTATGGCAGTTGGTTTTGCTAACAATCGTGATAACACCAAAGATAATCCGGATGGATTGGTTAGCGGCTTGGAAGCTTCTATTAACCTTGGAAAACCAAACAGCAGCTACTCAATTGATGTAAAAGCATGCTCATTAAGCGAAAACGTCAATCCGTTCAAATGGCTTACAGACTCTGATGTGCTCTGGATAGGCGCAGGAATCTCATTTAAATTCTAACAACTAAACAGCCAAAAGGGATGATACAAATATCATCCCTTTTTTTATCTTTCAGTAAAGATGAACAGCTCCCTCATCTGCTGGTTGCCGCCGCTGAACTTTATATACAAAACATCACCGGTATAGTCAGATATATCAAAACTCCACCTATACCGAAATGACATTTGTTTTGACTTTCATATGATATCTTTTTGATTATCAGTTTCATAATCACATTCTTATTTCTAGACCATAATGCCGCTAAATGGGGTTGAGACTGTACCTTCTACCCAGAAATCCAGTTCAACTGCAGTTATATTATATCAGATGGAATTTTGCACCCGCACTGCACATAGTTTCTGCCGTTTGTATAATCAAATGTCATAACCAACCCGGCTTTTCCGCTATATACAGCTTCGGCTGCTGCAGATATTAATTTGCTCCGGGGATTCGGAGCTGTTGTAGAATTCTCATTGTTCAATAGATTTAGGTGATTCTAAATCATCAATTGTATGGTACTGAGACAGCAAATATTATAAAGAAACCAACATATTTTATAATTAATCCTCCTGCTTTTAGCTAAACAGGAGGATTATTAATATGCTCTTTCTTTTTGTTTAAATCAACTTATTGCTGCTTCTGTTGCCTTATCAAATATATGCGCCTTCTCCATATCAAATACTACCTCAATCATGTCGCCTTCTTTAGCCTTCGTTTCGGAATCTATCGTAGCAATCATAGAATGATTGCCGGTAGTAAGATACATTGTTACTGTAGAGCCCATAGGCTCTATAACATCTACTTCGACTTTTATCGTGTTTTCTACAGTAGGAGTAACTAAGGAGCTTAATTCTTTATCAGTGATATCGTCAGGTCTTATACCGAATATGATATCGTTGCCTACATACTGTTCAAAGGACTCCTGACAGCAGCTTTCAGGAATCATTACCCTGAAGCTTTCTGCATCTACAATAAACCTGCCGTCCTCTTTAAGCAGCTTTGCTTCAACAAAGTTCATCGATGGTGTTCCAATGAATCCTGCTACAAAAACATTTGCCGGATTGTTGAACAGTCCCATCGGAGTATCAACCTGCTGAACAATACCATCTTTCATTACAACAATTCTATCACCCATGGTCATAGCTTCAACCTGATCATGAGTAACGTATATTGTAGTAATACCAAGCCGTCTGTGCAGTTTAATCAATTCAGCACGAGTCTGTACACGCAGCTTAGCATCAAGGTTGGAAAGCGGTTCATCCATAAGGAATACTTTCGGTTCCCTTACAATAGCACGTCCCAGCGCAACTCTCTGCCTTTGCCCGCCGGACAGCTGTTTTGGTTTTCTATCCAGCAGCGTCTCCAGCCCAAGAAGCTTTGCGGCTTCTTCTACACGGCGCTTGATATCGCTTTTTGGCACCTTTCTTAGCTTTAATCCAAAAGCCATATTATCATACACGCTCATATGTGGATAAAGCGCATAGTTTTGGAATACCATTGCGATATCCCTGTCCTTTGCCGATACATCATTTACTAATCTATCGCCAATGTAAATTTCACCCGATGTAGCTTCTTCCAGTCCGGCTACCATTCGTAATGCAGTAGTTTTACCACATCCGGAAGGACCTACCAATACCAGAAATTCCTTATCCTTGATCTCAAGATTAACATCGTTTACTGCCACAACATTCTTAAAAGTTTTGTTGAGGTTTTTTAATGTAACTCCGGCCATATTTTACCAAGCCTCCTAAAGCTGATGGGACAGATGATTATAATTCTTTACAGATGCTGCTGAATTTTTTCTGTTATCTTCTGCTTTGGCTGATTGCCGACTATCTGTTCAACAATCGCACCGTTCTTAAATAATATAAGCGTTGGAATACTCATAATAGAATACTTAGATGCAACAGCGCTCTCTTTATCTATATCCAGCTTGAATACCTTTAACTTGCCTTCATACTCTTCTGCTATTGAATCTATTACGGGGGAAAGCATTTTACACGGACCGCACCATTCTGCCCAAAAATCTACCAACACCGGTATATCCGATTTTAATACATCCGCTTCAAATGTTGTAGATGTTACTTCTGCTGCGAAGCTCATATGCATATTCCTCCAACTAACTCAATCAAGGAGTATAATTCTTAATATAAGTCTAATTTTAAGCGTTGGAGGAATAATTGTCAAGATAAACAATAATTTTTATAGAATTACTTCATATAAATGCTGCATTATTCATTATCAGGAACGGTTAGGCATTTCCTCAACAGTTATATTTACTTTAATCTGTTTGCCGTTTCTTACTGCAATCAACTCTATCTTATCGCCAACCTTTAATGAATTTATAACGGATTTCATATCTTCAGAATCTTTTATTTGTTTGCCGTCCGCAGCAGTAATAATGTCGCCGGAAATTAATCCCGCCTTGTCGGCAGAAAAACTGGAGTAAACCTGAATAATTACACCTTCCGTATACTCAATCCCATATCGCCGAGATATTTGCTTTGTCATATCAATATAGGATAACCCTAGCCATGGACGAATTACCCTGCCATGTGCAGTTAGATCGCTCACAATTGCCTTTATGATGTATGCCGGAATAGCAAACCCTATCCCCTGTCCCGACGATATTATAGCCGTATTCATGCCAATAACATTGCCGTCTATATCGCAGAGCGGACCTCCGGAATTCCCAGGATTAATTGCTGCGTCGGTTTGAATAAGATTTTCCATCTCTCTGCCGTCAGATCCCTTCAAACGCCTGCTTAATGCACTAACCACTCCCACAGTTACTGTGTTTCTAAACCCAAACGGATTGCCGATTGCAATCGCCCACGAACCTATTTCAGGTTCTTTCACATCAGACAGCTTAACTGAGGGCAGCCCTGCAGCGTCAATCTTCACAATTGCAATATCCGTAAGCCTGTCAGATGCAAGCAGTTTCCCCTCATAAGCCGTTTTATTTGGAAGCGTAACTGTTATACGGGATGCATTATGAACAACATGCTCATTTGTAACCACATACCCATTCTTGCTGTCTATTATAAATCCCGATCCCTGTCCCTGTTTAGGCTGAGTTTCACCAAAGAAAAAATCAAATAGTGACATTGATCCGCTGCTTGACTGTGATATGGTATCAATATTCACTACCGCCGGGCCAGCTGTTTTCACAGCGCCCACCACCGCATTTTGCGAATTGGCGCTTACTTCCGGCGCTTCACAGTATGCAGCATTTATCAAAAGTAAGAGTATAAACACAACCATAAATATTTTTGTTTTCATTGCATTGCTCCCATTACATAGTATATTTGATTACGATATAGAGATGCAATGAGTTTCAATAAATGCGGCTTCTTAACCAACATCCGCCATACTAATTAACCAAAACACACGCTCAATCTTGGTCAAATCAGGCTGTATGAAGTATAATATCTTAACAAAACTTAATAATATATCCCCTAAAGGATATTTGCCGGGAGGAATAATTTGAAAGTTGGTATTGTAGGACTGCCTGCAACCGGAAAAACAACCTTATATAATGCGCTTACACATGGACAAGCGCCGGTTACCGAATTCGGCGGACGACGGAATGAAGCTAATGTTGGATGCATCTCCGTCCCCGATGAGAGATTTGATAAGCTGGTCTCTGTCTATCACCCCAAAAAATCCAGTCCTGCTTCAATTGAAGTTATTGATGGCGCTGCTCCCATAGGCGTAGACATTCAAAAAGATAAATTCGGCTCCGACTTCTTTACTGGAATACGGTCTGTAGAGGCTCTTATCCATGTAGTTCGTGCCTTTGAGAGCATATCAAATCCTGCTCCGGAAAATGGACTTGATCCGCTTAGAGATGTCCGCAATGTAAACGATGAACTGATGCTTGCTGATCTCCAGCTTGTTGAAACCAGGCTGGAACGTATAGAAAAAGGTTTGAAAAACCGAAAGGTAGAAGCCGGAAATCCACAAGCCTTAGAGCGGGATCTCATGCTCAAAATTCAGGCTCAACTCGAAGCAATGCGTCCACTGAAAGAGCTTGAGTTAACAAACGATGAAATCCGAAATATAAAGAGTTTTGACTTCCTTACACTTAAGCCTATAATCATTGTAGCAAACGTAAGTGAGGATGGCGCAGATGAATCCATGATGTCAGAACTTAGAGACTACTGTGCAGCCGATAATCTGGAGCTGATAGAGCTCGCTGCCAACATTGAAATGGAAGTTGCCC
The DNA here is from genome assembly GCA_033808695.1 of Armatimonadota bacterium. Lineage (GTDB taxonomy): Bacteria > Armatimonadota > UBA5829 > DTJY01 > DTJY01 > JAPXND01. The sequence goes on along the minus strand of JAPXND010000050.1, from coordinate 10,445 downwards.
AGCTGCCCGAAGAAGAGCAGAAAGAGTATCTTAACGCCATGGGAATAAACAACCCTGCACAAGATAAAGTTGTTCAGAGCGCATACAAAGCTTTGGGGTTATTGTCTTTCTTTACTGCAGGAGATGATGAAGTAAAAGCCTGGACCATCAATATTGGTGATAAAGCGGTTGATGCCGCAGGAAAAATCCATTCCGACCTTGCACGCGGATTCATCAGGGCAGAGATTGTGTCATATGCAGATTTCGAGAAATCAGGTTCATTTGAAGCAGCCAAAGCTTCGGGGCTTATGCGCCTTGAAGGCAAAGATTATATAATGCAAGACGGTGATATAATGGTTGTGCGTTTTAAAGTATAACCTTAATCTGCTTTATACAACAAAAAAGACTATACATTTTTATTTGTATAGTCTTTCATTTTTATCTTACTATTGAACCAGTCGGCACTTCCTTGTCCGGCTTAAGCAGTACCGCAGCCCCATCTAAATCTGCCGCAAGAAGCATCCCTCTAGATTCTATCCCGCGAATCTTTGCTGGCGCCAGATTAACTATTACCACAACCTGCCTGCCAATAAGCTCTTCCGGGCTATACCATTTTGCAATACCGGCAACAATCTGTCGTTCTTCGGATCCTATATCTACAGATAACCTGTACAGCCTATCTGCTCCTTCTACTTTTTCTGCAGTAAGCACCTTTCCTACTTTTAGCTGCAGCTTCTTAAATTCATCAAATGATATGGTATCAACAGTTTTTTCTGTCTCCTGTTCCATCTTCTTACCTTTCTCAATCTTATTCTGTTCCGGTTTCTGTATCAACGAAAGATCTATCCGCGGAAATATAGGCTTTGGCTCACCAGCCAATGTACCTGCCTGCAGCAATCCCCATCTGCCGGAATCACACCATCGTTGTTCACTCAAAGGCTCCTTAATGCCAAGCTGTGCCCATATGGTTTCTGCCACAGTCGGCATAAAAGGACTAATCATTATGGTAATCGCCCTTACAGATTCCAATACCGTATACAAAACCGTGTCCAGCTTCTCAGGCGGGGATCCATCCTTAGCAAGCTTCCACGGTGCAGTTTGTTCCATATACTTATTTGCACGTGATACAAGCGACCATATGGAATTCAGCGCCTCGTTGTATTGAAGGTTATCAAGATACTTCGCAGCATCATCAGAAGCTGCAGCTGCCAAATTCCTTATTTCCATTGCATCTGCATCATTATCATCAGGCTTCGGAATTATCCCATTGCGGTTTCTGTGAAACAGCGGAAGTGTTCTGTTCAACAAATTCCCCAAGTCATTTGCAAGGTCAGAGTTAAATCTGCCAGCCAAACCCGATATTGAGAAATCACCGTCCAGCCCAAATGGTATCTCCCTCAGCATGAAGTATCTTATGGCATCCATCGCAATATCGAATTCCGCACCCGAAATTGATGACAGGTTTTCCGCCAGCTTTACAGGATTGATAGCATTTCCAAGCGACTTCCCTATTTTTTGCCCATCTATCGTCCAAAACCCATGTCCAAACACTTTTTTGGGAAGCGGAAGCCCAAGCGCCATCAACATAGCTGGCCAAAGTGTAGAATGAAATCTTACAAATATATCCTTTCCCATCAACTGCACATCACATGGCCATGTAGCTTGAAACTTTGCATCATCAGACTGCCATCCCGATGCTGTTATATAGTTGATAAGCGCATCAAACCATACATATATAACCTGATCTGGGTCATCCGGAACAGGTATCCCCCAGCCAAATGCTTTGCGGGTTATACATGCATCACGCAGACCGGATTTAATGAAGTTTATCACCTCATTTTTTCTGAATTCCGGACTCAAAAAAGCAGGATTAGAATTGATGTAATCAAGGAGCCTCTCCGAATAAGCTGAAAGTCTAAAAAAGTAGTTCTCTTCTTCCACCCATCTTACCGGCTTTCCGCATTCCGGATTTGGACAAATTCCATCGGTAACCTCGTTCTCCCTGAAAAACGTCTCATCCGATACACAATACCAGCCTTTATAGGCATCTTTGTATATATCACCGGATTTGAGAAGCTTTCTGAATACATATTGCACTACATCAATATGTCTCTGCTCTGTCGTTCGTATGAAATCATCATAGCTGATATTCATTCTCTGCCATATGGATTTAAACTGCTCTGCTATCTCATCAACATATTTGTGTATTTCTATGTTTTTAGATTCAGCTGCTTCCGCCACTTTTATAGCATTCTCATCAGTGCCGGTAAGGAAAAAAACATTGTGTCCCTGCAAACGCTTAAATCTTGCAAGCACATCTGCAGCAACTGTGGTAGATGCATTCCCTACGTGGGGTATATCATTAATGTAGTATATTGGCGTTGTAATATAAAAATTCTTCTCTGTCAAAAAAAGATCCTTTCCTAGTTTTATCAATTACAGCTGCAGCCCGAACCGCAGCTTCCACAGTCACCGCCGCACCCGCCGGAAGAACAGCTGCTGCAGGAACTTCCGCTGCTGTTTATTCTTGATGAGAAAATAGACATTACACGAACGATGTCGCTGCCATTGCATTCAGGACACTTAACATCATCCGTTACACCTGCTTTACATAATGCATCAAATTTTATTCGGCACTGCCGGCAAGTAAACTCATATATAGGCATTTTTTATTTACTCTCATTATTATTTCGTCTTTCACCGCGATACTTCGAACGAAATCTATGAAAACGCTTCCTTTTAACTTCTTTATCATCGTCCTCAAACGATTCTTTAATTATCTCATCTGTTTCTTCTATAGTGTCCATAATTTCATCATTAATAACACTTTCGTATTCCGAAAAATCAGACACATTGGGTTCTTCTTCATCTTCTTCTGATTCCTCCGGACATGCATCACAGCATTCTTTTTTAATATCAGGAATTTCTAAATCATCAAGCGTATATGTGCCAAAAATCCCCTCATCAAAACATACGGTAATTGTTTCTTTTACTACATTAATATCCGCAACCCGCCCTTGTCCTTTGGGAGTAATAACATCGGTTCCTATAGCTGGAAGTCTGCTTTTAACTTCTTTGTACATCTCATACTCATATTTCAAGCAGCACATCAGCTTTCCACATATTCCCGAAAATTTCAGCGGGTTGAGAAAAAGACTCTGCTCTTTCGCCATTTTCATCGAAACAGGCTCAAATCCGTCTAAAAATGATACACAGCATAACGATCTTCCGCATGTACCCATTCCGCCGTAGAATTTGGCTTCATCCCTTACTCCCACCTGGTGTAACTGCACCTTTGTTTTAAGGGATCCTGCAAGATCTTTAACAAGCTCGCGAAAGTCAACTCTGGATTCAGACGAAAAGAAGAAGGTTATCTGCGATCCATCAAAGGTATATTCAGCTTCTATCAGCTTCATGGGCAGGTTATGATTCTGCACCTTCTGCTGGCAGATAATAAACGCCTGTTTTTCGCTCTCTTCGTTTGCCTTATCTCTTGCAATATCTGATTCTGTAGCTATGCGGATTATTTTCTTAAGTGGAGAAACAATATCATCATCAGTTACTTCTCTTGATCGATGAGCGACCTCACAGAATTCCATTCCCCTGGCAGTTTCTGCAATTACTTTATCTCCCTCATGAAGATCAATGCCATTGGGATCAAAATAATATATTTTACCGGCTCTTTTAAAGCTTACACCTACAACTAACGGCATGTTATACTCACATATCTAAACGCTTTGCAGCGATTATATTTTATCAACAATATACGTAAATCATGCTGTTTGTCTTTTTAAAACACCTTCTATCAGCAAATTTCACACATATTGTTGTAAATTATACTTATTATTTCAATAATAATTCTATCATAGTTTTTGCCAGCTAATCAAGAATGCTAAACCTTCTCATAATTTATGGATTCTCTTCGCTTTGCTGCAAATTCACAAGCTGCATCAAATGTAAGATTATGTGCAGATTGCTCTTTCCTTATTGGCGCAAAACCCACACATATACGAATAATCCTGATATAAGCTATAATATATACACAAATCAATGGAGCGGATATGTTCAATTTTACTGGCTCGATACACAATGTAATACGTCATATATCTACAGAAATGCATTCCTTCAAGCATATTGACCCTGATAGATTAGTGGTTGGATATACTCAAACGCGTGTTAATGGCAATTACGGCGTCTATGCATCGGTTATTCCGCTCAGATTCAAGAATGGCAGCGCAACTATTGTCAATAGAGGCAAAGTCTACAGAATGCCGAAGATGAATATCAAAGGGAGAGAAATTCTGTATATCATCAACTTCTATATGCCCCGATATATGGACTTAAGCTTTGATGTTAAACTAAACACTCTGTTTCATGAACTTTATCATATAAGTCCGGAATTCAATGGAGATATAAGGCGTTTTCCAGGCAGATATTATGCTCACGGACACTCGCGAATGAAATACAATGACAGTATCAGGAAGTTCATTGACGAATACATCAGCATACCGGGCGCTGTTGAAAAAATTGAATTCCTCAAATACAATTTTAATGAGCTGCAAGCCAGGCACCAAGGAATAGGCGGAACGAGATATCGCACACCCAAACCGTTTGTAGATAAATCTATGGCTGCAAAATAAACTGATTAGGGCTTTTTGCAGATTTTTCAATTTTCGCCCATGTATCACGAAGAGTAACAGTTCTGTTAAACACCAGCTTATGCGGTGTAGAAGTTGTATCTGTACAAAAATATCCTACACGCTCAAACTGGAACTTATCGCCGGGTTTTGTTTCGGCTGCATACGGTTCAATGAAGCACGAGCCTATTTCCAGCGAGTGAGGATTGAGGTTTGATATATAATCCTCACCATCAGGAGCATCATCCGGATTAGGCTTTGTAAACAGATGCTCATACAGCCTTGTTTCCGCCTCAATTGCATGCTTGGCAGATACCCAGTGTATTGTTGCCTTTACTTTCCGTCCGTCAGGTGCATTTCCGCCTCTTGTTTCAGGGTCATAAGTGCAATGCAGCTCAACAATATTGCCATCTGCATCTTTTATAACCTTTTCACACTTGATGAAATATGCATATCGCAAACGCACCTCTCTCCCTGGTGACAATCGGAAGTATTTTGGCGGCGGGTCCTCACGAAAATCATCCTGCTCTATGTACAATTCCCTGCCAAACGGCACCTTGCGTGTTCCTGCATCCAAGTCCTCTGGATTGTTTACAGCATCAAGCTCCTCATATTCATCTTCTGGATAATTTGTTATTACAACCTTTAGAGGATTCATTACAGCCATTAAGCGCTGTGCATGTTTGTTCAAATCTTCTCTAATGCAGTTTTCCAGCACTGCCGGATCAACAACACTATTGGTTTTCGCTACACCTATACGTTTGCAGAATTCGTATATTGATTTAGGAGTATACCCGCGCCTGCGCATACCAGCAAGCGTTGGAAGCCGCGGATCATCGTATCCATCCACATGTTTTCCGTCAACAAGCTCTATAAACCTTCGCTTGCTCATAACTGTGTAGCTCATATTCAATCGGGCAAACTCAATCTGCCTCGGATGGTAAATTTCCAGCTCATCTAAAAACCAGTCATACAAAGGTCTGTGGTTCTCATACTCCAAAGAACAGAGCGAATGTGTTATGCCTTCTATGGAATCTTCAAGTCCGTGCGCCCAGTCATACATTGGATATATGCACCACTTGTTTCCTTGCCTGTGATGCTCTGCATGCCGTATTCTATACATAGCAGGATCGCGCATTAAAAGGTTTGGCGACGCCATATCTATCTTTGCACGAAGTGTGCGCGCACCGTCGGGAAACTCTCCTTCTTTCATCCGGCGGAACAGATCTATATTTTCTTCTATGCTTCTATTGCGGTATGGACTGTCAATTCCCGGTTCTGTAGGGGTTCCGCGCATCTCTATCATCTCCTCAGGAGAAAGATCACATACATACGCTTTGCCCTTATTTATTAATACAAATGCCAATTCATACATTTGTTCAAAGTAGTCAGATCCAAAAAACAGCCTGTCTTCCCAATCTGCACCCAGCCACTTTACATCCTCAATAATACTATCTACAAACTCCTGTTCTTCCCGCATAGGATTTGTATCGTCAAATCTGAGGTTGAATTTTCCGCCAAACTCTTCGGCAATGCCGTAATCTATCCAAATAGCCTTCGCATGCCCTATATGCAGATAAGCATTGGGTTCCGGCGGAAATCTGGTATGGACCTTTGTAAATCGTCCAGTCCGCAAATCCTCTTTAATAGCATCACGGATGAAGTCTGATTGAACTTCAACGGAATCATCATTATCTATGCTCAAATCAGGAGTATCGTTCATGTTAGATTCGTCACTTTCTTTTAATTGATACAAAATTATACCAAATCAGCATGGTTAACATCAATTAAACAATCATAATGATGCCTGTGTTATGTGTCCTAATATCACTTTTAGGATTGTGTACGATTCCGCGTCTTACAGATATAGATTGCAATCAGGTCTTAATTGCTGTAGAATATATCTATTCCGCCGTGAGTGTTTTCGCTCGCGGCATTTTTATGGAAAAATATGGCTGTTATCACACTTAATGGAATATGCAAATCATTTGGAGCGTTTCAAATATTGGATGAAGCAAGCTTTATGCTTGGCAGCGACGAAAAGATAGCGCTTGTTGGTCCTAACGGATGCGGAAAGACCACCATCCTGAAGCTCATCACCGGAGAGGATACGCCAGACAAAGGAACAGTGAATGTGCTCCCTGGCGCCACCATTGGGCTAATGACTCAGGATTCGGAGCTTACAGGCGGAGGAACGCTGATTGATGAAGTCTCTAACGCATCAGTTGAGGTTAAGCGTCTGGAAAAAGAGATGCGGCGGGTGGAATCTGCTATGTCTGTTTCTGATGGCGATGAGTTGAATGATTTGATAAGTGAGTATGGCGAGCTGCAGCACGAATTCGAGCGTCTTGATGGCTATACTTTTGAATCAGAGGTTAAATCCGTATTAAGCGGTTTAGGTCTTGGACCGGAGCATTGGGATAAGCCTGTTAATATTCTCAGCGGCGGCCAGAAGACCCGCGCGGCATTAGCAAAACTGCTGCTCCAGAAACCGGATGTTCTGCTCCTTGATGAACCCACCAACCATCTTGATATAGAAGCCTGCGAATGGCTTGAAGAGTTTCTGTTGGATTTCCATGGCGCTGCACTGGTTGTATCTCATGACAGATATTTTTTGGATAAAGTGGCAACCAAAATTATCGATTTGTATGAACGCACTACCTACACATATCCAGGAAACTATACAGCATTTGCAAAACAAAAAGCAGAATATCTGCGCCAGCAGATGGAAAGCTATGAACGTCAGCAGCAGGAAATAGAAAAATTAGAAGATTTTGTCAATAGGTACCGCGTAGGACAGCGCCATAAAGAAGCGAAAAGCAGGGAAAAACAGCTTGCCAAAATGGTGAGAATCAGAAAACCCAAGATGCAAACCGACAAAATCCGCTTGAATATTGAAAAAGCTCAAAATAGTGGAAATATCGTAATGGATTTGCAAAATGTCAGCAAATCATATGGATCAAATACGCTTTTTACGGGACTGAATCTTATCGTAGAGAACAAAGACAGAATTGGACTCGTGGGTCCTAACGGCGCTGGTAAAACTACTTTATTGCGTCTGATGTTAGGCGATGAAGAACCGACTTCCGGCATAGTGAGTTTGGGATACAGTGTAGATATTGGATATTTTGCTCAAGATTTGGATGACCTTGATCCAGAGAACAGTGTGCTTGAAGAACTGCTGGAATGGGAAGACCTTACTATAGGTGAGGCACGCGGTATTTTAGCCAAGTTTTTGTTCAAGGGTGATGATGTATATAAATCCATCTCCAAGCTTAGCGGCGGCGAACGAAACAGATTGATTATGGCAAAATTGATGCTTACTAAACCAAATCTCCTTATTCTGGATGAGCCAACAAACCATTTGGATATAGATTCCAGAGAAGCGCTTGGGCAGGCTCTGCAAGACTTCGATGGCACCATTATACTTGTGTCTCATGACAGATACCTGCTTAATTCAATCACTACGCGCATTGTAGAAATTGCCAATGGCAATGCAGCAGTTTATAACGGCAACTATGATTTTTTTGTAGAGCGAATCAAATCCCGCAAGCCTAAAGCAATTAAAAAGAAGCCAAAACCTGCAGCTAAAAAGCAGTCTCAAGATACAAGAGTCAAACCGCCAAAACCGGAAGATATAGAAAAGAAGATTATTCATGCAGAGACGCGGTCATCTGAACTGGCGGAAATACTCGGCAATCCGGATATATACGCAGATGTCGAATACTCATCATCGGTTGTGGCTGAATATCAGGAGCTTCAGGAACGCATTGCGCAACTCTATGATGAATGGGAAGCAACACACGAGGGAAATTAATCAGCTATGCTAAAACCTTTTCATTCGCTCCATATCCCAATTCCGAACGACATTCGCTTTTCCATCCTGCCATACAATTTGGCTATTGTGAAGACACCCTATATCTTACAGGAGATTTTGGATCTTTTTCATTCGGCGGAACAGCTATTGTGAATGTATACCGTTTCGACACAGGGTCATAGTCAGTCTGCCAGCCGTCATTTATATGATACGAAAACTCTATAGGATTATATCTGCCGTTTCTATACACCTCAAACACAGGTTTATAGCTTTTGAAATTGCTTGCCTGCACAACATTGAATCCCACCCCGCCGGATAATTCAAATTCGGCAGTATTGTCATCTGCCGCAACCTTGACTGGAAAGCTATTCACAACCTTGCCCCTAATGCTTTTGACTTCCGGCATGTTGAAAGCAGCTTCCGCTTCTATAGGTGATGTTGCGCCATCCCTAAAATCCCAGGTGAAATATTCAACAAGCATCTCTACATAATCGCCTTTGTTAACCTTCTTTATAGGTATATCCGGTGTTATGGATATCTCACACTTCCCAATTGCTATATTCTGCAAAGTGGAATAGCTCAATGTATCTTTACTAATCTTTTCCCCGCCTATTGTTCCGCTTATATTGTGAATAACCACACCCACATGATTGCTGTCTCCAGGATAAGCCTCCGGCGATTGAGGATGAACAATGCTGTCGCCTGCTGCAATCCATGGTTTATCGCCGCCAAGCTTCACGCCCTTCAGCGCCCATCCATTCTTATCATAAGCAACTGCAGACTTAATTATGTTCCCATTCTCACCTGTATGCCAAAGGGTTGACGGCACCTGCACCGAATAGTATCTTCTGTCCCCCATCACAAACAAACACAGTTCAGTATGCGGATCTGCAACATCAAACGATTCCTTGAATTCGGTGCGATATTTATAAAACGCCCGCGAGTTTTTCTTGCTTGGAAGCAGGTATGATTCTGCCTCCGTTTCGATATCAGGATATTTGCTGAGAGTTCTCTCTTTCCAGTGGAGTGAAGCAAGCTTAGGTCCTACACTGTACCAGTTAATACCATTCCCTAATCGTTTCAAATACACATCCTCAGCATCCGGTCTCAACAGACGGAACAGATTAGCTCCGCCGGAATTATCATACCAGCAGCTGTCGTGTTTAGTATTCATCTGTCCCTTTGTGCCCAGTTGAGCACGAAAATCCTGAATCAACCCTCCGCGTACGTCATCATGGCTGTAACATATTGTTTCGCTTGCACCTATATGCGATTCCAGCCAGATGCCATACAACCCGTTGTAATCAATCAGATCAAGGCTGGGAATCCCAACCATCACATTATTTCCCCAGTTGTGATATGCTGTTCTATGCCACAGCTCAAATTCCTCATTCCTGCGCAAATTCAAGATGCAGTATGTTTCTGTATAGTTAGGATGAATATTCCCGTCCCATTTTTTGCTTATTTGTACAGGCACACCAATAGGGAATTTGTCTTTATCACAAAGCACCGATGATGTTCCTGTTACATTATAGGTGTATGGCGTCTCATATGTTCGCAAGCGAAACGGTCTGTTTCTGTTGGAATTTTTTATTCTCACAGCAGTTTCTAATATAAAGTTTTTGTCATCATCCCACCATATGGATTCGGGTTTCTGCTGAATCTGTAATGTATAGCAGCCTCGTTCTGCATCAAAACCCATAGCCTGAGAACCGGCATAGGTCGATTCTGTAACTGCAAACTCATCACCAGCCAAAGGATTTTTATCACACATTACTTCATTAATTGCATCATTCACTGAGTTGCTGTTGATGATGTGAAATGCAATAGGAATCCTTTTTTCTTCATTTGCCGGCAAATCAATAGTTCGCCCTCTATGCACCTTTGAGTCATAGAGATAGATGCGTGAAGTGATTGAATTACGAGAGCTGTCTCTCAATATCTCCCAATTATCCATATCCTTAAAATTAACCGATGACTGCGTCATAGTAACTTTGTTCTCTTGATTGCTG
>JAPXND010000049.1:8482-17111 GCA_033808695.1 Armatimonadota bacterium | reverse complement strand
ATTCAAATCGGTCTTTTATATATTTTTTATAGACATATCTCGTTATGCTTAGGTATGCAATCATTACAAATGCAAGAATTAATACATAACTTGCTATTCCTGTATATGCTTGCGGAACACCTAATAATTTAACAAAAGGGATTCCCAGTTCCCATAGAAATAAAGGAATAACTATAGAGAAGAATATATTTGATAATTCAATTACGCCATAATAGAAACCATTCCTCACGCCCATATATGCAGCAAATATTATACCTGCAATGATTATTAAATCAAGCCAATTCATTTCTCACCTGTAATCTATTTATCAATGAGGATGGCACGAGCCGGGCTTCCATCTCCATCTTTGATTCTCAATGGAAGACATATGAGTTGATAAATTCCTTGCTCTATGTTTCTTAAATCTACACCTTCGATAATAACAATACCTTTTTCAAGTAATCTGAGATGTGCACCATGATGACCGGAATGGAATTGCTCTATGGATAAATAATCGATTCCAACTAATTTTATATCATGTGAAACAAGCCAATCAGCGCCATCAGGCGTAAGATATGTATAATCACTAAAGAATGTTTTCTCTGCCCATCTGTTAGAATTATTTGTATGAAACAAAATTCGTTCTGTATGTTTTGGAATATCTGCTGCTTCAAGCATCTCTTGATTGACAAACGGAACATTCAACATTTTGCAAACGAAGCAATCACCTATCAGTATATTAAGAGGCATAAGGTCAACCGCTGAACCGCCTTGTATCATGTGTAATGGCGGATCGACATGTGTGCCGGTATGCGTGCCTAATTTTAGTATGGATACATTGGATGATCCGCCTTTATCCATACTGTTTGCAGAGATTATTTCAACATTTGGATCACCCGAATAAACAGGTATATCTTCTGATATATAAACCGAAATATCATGTATCATTATTGCTCCTTTGCTCACAATTATAATACATTTTGTGTTTTGTAAGATTTAATAAAGTTATAATGACAACTATTATACAAAGAATTATAAACCAATCACCGTATTGTGAATAAATTGTATTAGTTTTTAATGCAGGAATATCTGCAAGCAGTATTCCTTCTTTCATAACATCGATTTTATTAATTATTTGTCCGGTTGGATGAATAAAACATGAGATTCCTGTAGATGCAGCACGCATGACATACCGTTTATTTTCTACAGCACGGAGAACAGAAAAAGACATATGCTGTTCTGCTGCTGATGTGTTGTCATACCAGCAGTCATTTGTAATGATGCATATAATCTCTGCGCCTTTTTTTACTTCCCTTTGAGTAATGTGAGGAAATATAGATTCAAAGCAAATTGCCATAGCTATTGGTGTATTGTTAACTTTCAATAGTTCATCGTCTTTTCCGGGTGAAGTGTCATAAGGTGTAACATTGTAATATTCCAAAAATTTAAGATATTTGCGTGCAGGTACAAATTCCCCAAAAGGCACCAGATGTTTTTTAGAGTATTTCCCTTCTATTTGTCCTTCTGGTGATATTAAAAATGCGGAATTGAATATATGTCCTTGATCATCATTATCCCAAACTCCAGCAAGGATATTAACATTTGATTTTGATGATAGATTGAACATTTTATCTTTTGTAATTAGCTCTGTCATAAAACCAGGAACAACTGACTCAGGCCATAAAATAAGATCAGGATTGTGTATTGCTGCTTCTTCCGTGAGCCGTGTATAGGTGTCCCAGGATTCTTGTATAAATGTTTCATCTTCTTCCGCATCTTGATCTATGTTTCCCTGAACAATTGCAGCTTTTATACTTTTACCTGTTGAATCATTATATAAAAGATGAAAATATCCACATGCAGAAATGGCAAAGACTAATATAGATACAACAGCGAATCCCTTATATATGGAAAATGAATATTTCGATGTCCTTATTTTGAAATATAAATCTGCAAGAGATGTACTATATAGAATAATTAAGAATGAGATTCCCCAAACGCCTAATACTGATGCAATCTGGATAATTGGCAAAACCTTATATTGCGAATATCCAAGATCGCCCCATGTAAATCCAAACATTCCAACAGATCTAAGCCATTCAATAGATACCCAAAGTGATGGGATAATAAAATATATTGAAGCTGTTTTGTTATTCCTGCATAATAAATTAGCAGTTGCAGCAAATAGCGCTATGAATAGTGATTGATATATTACCAAGGCTATCCAAGGCAATGTGCCAAATATGTTAATCCAGTAAAGCAGCAGCCCAAAGAATCCTATACCAAACGATATCCCACTGATAATTGATTGAAATACATTAGATGATAAGATAGAAATAATCAGCGCTGAAGGCGCAAACCAAGCCAATATAGATTGATTTGGGTATGGAAATGCACAGGCAAGCAGCATTCCTGAGAAAAAATTGATAAAAATATTCTTCATAGTATTTGAATATGATAAATGCATCTGATATAATCCATAATATGATGAGAACTAAAACAAGCTATGTGAAATTACTTATTACTTTATGCCTTTTCGCTATACTTTTATATGGATGCGCAAGAACTCCTTCTGGTATTTCGCCTATAGATATACGCGAGATGTCTATAACAGCTTCTTTTGCAGCTCCAATAAATGATAGCTATTACTACTTTTTCCCTATCGACTTGAATGGTGGAAATATAGGTCCTATACCAGTTTTTTCAGGAACTGCAGGTACTCAAGCCTGGGTAACAGGTTCAGCCACACATTATGTGCAATATCATCAAAGGCAATACAGCTTATATAAAATCACAAATCTAAATCCTTTTCAGTCTGAAAGTATAGGTTCGCCTCTGAGATATGTTATTCCTGATATAGGCAGTAATATTATAAGTTTCACAATAGATCTGAATCAACTTGGAGCGCATAGCTCAACTGTAGATGTGAATATAATTGCCATAGATCAGCCAGCATTACAAACAAGGCTGCTTGATGCACTTGGTCCCAGAGGCAATGATTTTCTGAATATCAACATATTAAGCAACAGGACTTACACAAATAATGAACTCAGTATTGAGTTTGTTAATGATGTAATGGATTATGACAGTATTGTTCAGCCATCAAGCGAACGGACAAAACCTCTTGATATATCAGATTGGAGTATTTCTATAAGCAACTAATCTAATAAAAATACTCGCCCATGCTTGTATCAACCAGCTGACCATATTGCCCCATTCCGAATCTGTCTCGGTAAGGGAATGCTTTTATACGCAATTCCAAGTTTATAGTTTTGTCATTGCGAAATCCACTTTCATCTGTAAAGGTAACGGATGCTTCCCAACAGTGAAGATCGCGTGTAATTCGAATAGCCTTATAGTCATACTCCTTACTTAATCTATTCCATCCGGCAATTCCCTGAATGCGCCACTCCTTATCTGCATATAAATCAAGAATGCCTCTCATAAGGTCAATTTTGCCATCTTCCATATTGTATTTTGTTCCAAGCTCCAACGCTATTCTTCTTGGAACATTAAGTTTCATTTGACTGGTAAATGTTTTCCACTTACCTTCATTTAAATCATATCCGCCGGATAATGCATAAGAAAAATTTCTATTTTGAAAAGCAGTAAGTTTGAGTGAGATATCTTGCCAGGAATAGTTTTTACTGCCAAAGTCATAACCAGATGACAAGCTGAATCGCAGCCTATTATTATCCTGATAGTCAAGGATTGCTCTTGCATAATTGTATCTGCCAGTGTAATCAAATCTAAAAGGGCTGTAACCATACGGATGTTTATAGTTCCATCCTATGCGCGATTTCAAATACTCACTATATCTGGTGGTCATGAGGCTTTTAAATTTTAACACATATTGCGCCATATCATCGTCATAGAACGTCTGTCTGTAGCCGGCAGAAAAATCAATCTGACTATTTGAGCTGATATCAATTGATTTTTCAGGAATTTCAACCTGCAGCAAAAATCGTCCCTTTGATACATCTGACGGCATCTCATGGTAATGTCCCGCACTAACGGTAAGTCTGTATGGAAGTCCTAATAATGATGATTTCTCTCTGCGTATACTGTCAGTCTCAAAAGTCAGTTCAGGAAGCTTTTCAAGTCCGCTGAATTGGTCATCTCCTTTATAACTGTTGCCATCCAGGTCGAATCGTTTGGCAGCGTTAAGTCGAAGATCGTACTTATCCGTTCTTTGAACAATATCGATATTTGCATTTAGCTCTTTGTCCGGTGAGAGCATTTCTGAATATTTGTAGGACTGCATATCAATTGAGAAATCCGCATTCAATCTTGGGTTAAGAATCTGCATTTGCCTGAAAGTTATAGATTCCTCTGTGCTTTTTGTGATGCTGCTATCGATTCTTTTCCGCAATGATAATGCTGAATTAGATTTATCGGTACTATGAGCAAGATTAATCTGAGTATTGTAGTATTTTGTTGCCGGAAAGTAAAGGTAACTGTTTTGACGATAATTGGATAGAACATCAAGCTCCACATTGCCGATATATTGATTGTGCCTGAAATCACCAGTTATATTGGTACCATTTATTGATTTGTCATTTAGATAATACAAGGTTGCCATCCCTGCGGCATTTTTTATGCTGTATGAGTGGTTTGCACCTAATCCAACACCCTTGTTTGTCATTAAATCGAGTTTCAATATACCGGTATTTTGTTCTGTTGAGGTATATGGATACGAAAGCTTAACATAATAACCTTCATCATTAGATGAACCAATCTGCGGAATCAATTGATAGTCAGTTCTTTTTATTGGAATTATCAGTTTGCCAATGGAGAATAGCCTTTTATTATTAACTATCATCTGTGCATTGTGAGCTATTATGCGCATTCCTGGGTGTATTACCATTTTTCTTACATAAAAGTAGTAATGCGGTTTTTCAAGGTCGCAGGTGGTAACAGATCCGTTTTGAACGCTTATAATATCCTGACTGCTCTCTAATTTATCCCCCTTTATGAATACCGAAGATGAGAGGTAATAATCAAATATTCTTGGCAGCAGTTCACTTTTTCCATTGTTGAATGACCAGTTATCAGATTGAATGTTGTAGGATAACCTATCACCATATACGGATCCCTTATCGTTTGCAAGTTTAACATTGCCTGCAAATTCAATTGTTTTGGTTTTTAGAAACGCCGTCATACTATCCGCAGATACCTGAATATTTTCATATTCAACAGTGATGCCGCTATCAGCGGAAACAATTTCTGACTCAGGATTCCATCTTAAATCACCATGAAATACAACAGCCTTCGTTGATGATTCATCTGGTATCTCTTGTGAATGAAGAGCTGATACAATGATAAATATACTAAAAATAAGAATTGATATTCTTCTCATCATTCTTCTTGCCATAATAAAATGATTCCGCCCACCCCGAAGATAATGTTTTGAGACCATCCTGCCAGAAAAGGAGGTATTATCATTCCCACGCCAAGAGCTTTCCCGAGGAATATGTTGTTCCAGTATAGAAACATAATAATAACACCAAGCAATATTCCGGAATAAGCGCCTATTTTGGCGAATTTGACACTCAAAGGAGCAGCGCATAATGCAAATATCAGACATGACATTGGTATAGAAAGTTTGAAATGCCAATCGACCTTCATCTTTGCTGTTTCTTCTGCATCACCTTTGAAGAGTGCGATTTTGTTGTGAAGCTCTTTAAGTCCCATTTCTTCACTGGTTTTCTGAGAATCCATCAGGGCAGCCATTGATTGATTTAAGTTCAGCTCCAGTTTATCAAATTTCATCTCATAGATGCTGAATCCTTTTTCATCCAGGTTATGTTGAACACCGTTATACAACACCCATATGTTATCAATATTGGTTGCCGATTCAGCCGTAGTAAGCACAGGAAATTTATTCAATGACTGCACATCATAAATCATTATGTTCTTCATAACAACTTTGTCTTTTTCTGATTGTTCTATATGCTGCACGTAAAAAGTATAACCTTCTGATTGAAAGAACAGATTTTCTTTGATTGGCGGTACAGGTTGAAGTCCCCAGATAACATTCATTGTCTTTTTTACTTCTGAGTTTGCCCAAGGAGTGATATACTCTCCCAGCCATAATGCAGCAATGCATGCAATAGCGGCAATAACAAAAATTGAAGCAAATATTCTATAGAGCGGAACGCCTGTCATTCGTATAGCAGTGATTTCAGATTCTCTGGCAAGTCTATTCACTGCAAGCGCAGTAGAAAACAAAGTAGCTAATGGCAAAACCATTCCTATTATCATAGGAAGTTGAAAGATTACTAATCTAAATACAAGAATAAATGGAACTTGCTTTTCGATTATGAATTGAATATTATCGAAAATCACCCTTCCAATGAGCAGAACTACAAATGCGAAAACACTTACAATGAAAGGATTTATCATTTCCTTTATAACATATCTATCCAGTGCTTTCATTTATAACTCCAGAAACTATACTGTTATATCCTAGTGATTATCATTGTCATTTGCGATTGAGTGTTATGGGGTTGAAACCGCTTGCAGTAACTATTACGCTTCCATTTGAATCCCATGTTATACCGGTTTCAGCGCCAGATTTGCCATCTAATGTCAGCTTGTCAGCATCAGGAACTCCATTTTTAACACGAACGCCAACAATAACACCTTTTGCAGGATTTTTATTTATATCAGCCATGTTTACTTTTAGCAAACTTCTATTGGGTGAACCATATGGGTCTGGAATGAGTTCCGCATTAAACGTTGCCGGTTTTCCGGGAATTACTTCAATCTGAGCTTCTATAACTGCTAATCCTACTGCTGCCTTTACAATGCCTTTTTTAGCTTTTATGCCATAAAATCTTCCTGACTGGTCAATGAAACCAGCTCCGCCTGTTGTTGTCCAAATCGCTTTCTCTAATACAGATTTATCAGCTGGGTTTCCTGCTCCATCTAAAATATACAATTGCCTATTTGTTCCAGATTCTATTGGCTCTGTGATTGCTGCAATGCTTAGGCCTTTCATAACTGATGGGGGCTTAGGCTGGTCAACAATTACAGCCAATGCATTAGCGACAGGTCGTTCTGACCCTTCAGAGGGACTATTGAAAATTCCGGTGCTGTTTGCAAGAGAAGTTGATCCTCCGCCATCTAAATTCATGGCATTTATGCATTTATAGCTTAAAAGAATCTCAGCAAGTTTTTTTAATCCCACACCGCTGCTGATTGATTGACGTCCATCGACCGCAGCAAGAATGATTTTTCCATCGTTTGTTACACCAACTGCTGATCTGGGATGTGCTGATGAAGCAAAACTTGCCTGGAATTTTTCTTCCTTATCCAGAACTGTTATCTTGCCATCAGATATTAGTCGCGGACCGCCGCCTACTGCCTCAACCACATTATTCCAACCATTCGTTTTTGATGGAATGATTTTGAAAAGGAGATTTACCTTATCTCCTGAAGTCAATTTTTTCAGCTGGTTTCCGCATATTCCAGAGCCAGATAACACAAGCTGATCTTTATTGATAGGCGTGTTTGATGTGTTTAAGTTAACTGCTTCTATTGTACCATTTATTGGTGTATCTGAAGTCAATTTACCGCTTAGTTTTATTACAACTTCAGTCATAACACCAGTAGTCATAGTTGATGGCGAGAATTTGTTTGTATATGCAACTATTTCATTTTTTCCGCATGGGCGATTTAATCCATTTATGGTTATAGAATTATTAGAGGCAGTCAATTTGGCATTAAACCCAAGAGTATCGAATAAGCAATTGCCAGATTTTGTTATGCCAAACACAGTGCGGTTTGGGTAAGGCTCGCTTACAAGTTCGCCATCAGTAATATGCAGATTCAGCATGTCTCCGGTGAATGGGAAAAAGTCGGCATTCAAAGCCGCCACAGCCCCTGTTCGCTTTGCAAGTGAGCTTACTGTTTCACGTCCTTTGGCGCTGTTTGTTGAGTATACCTGATCGCCAGCAATAACAGCTTTGACACTTACTCCTTTTACCTTTGGGTCAATTTGAATTGCATTAACAATTAACGGTTTAATATTGCCATTTTTGCTGATAATCTGTTGATTAAGTGTAACTCCTTCTGCCAGTTTTTTGGTATAAACCTGACCATATGATGTGCTAACAGTCGATAAAACAATGGCAATTAATGCAAATACTACATGCAATCTGCCATGAATCTTTAATTTCATAAAAACCTCAATATAATTTATTTATAATTAACTTAAGATAGCCTGCTTGATCTTGTTAATAATTCAACTCTTTTCTCAATTTCTATTCTTGCGGATTCTACATCCTCTTCCATTTTACGATTTCTTGTTCCGCCAGCGTCCATGATTTCACCCAATTCGTTTATGGAATTCTGGTAATCATATATACGTTTTAAAGCAAGCTCATAATGGTGCATTGCATCTGTTCTATTGCCTGATAATTCGTAGTCTATTCCAACAGCTTGATGTGCAAAGATATATGAAGGTTCGATGATTTCCGGCATTGCTTTTACCTTTTCATACACACTCTCTTCTATCTTCAGCATTCTATCATATACATCTATGGCTTTGCTTCTGTCACCAATCAACTCATGCTCTCGAGCGAGTGCAAGCAAGGTCTGAAGTGAGTTAGGATCGTAAATAAGCGAGTTTTTATAACAGTCAATG
>JAPXND010000049.1:0-8472 GCA_033808695.1 Armatimonadota bacterium | reverse complement strand
CCTCAGAACTGCCTAAAGCCCCGTAAAATTTTGCAAGCTGATAATAGTTTTTTGCAGATGACGGCGCCAGTTTAATTGACTTTTTATGCTCTTTTTCTGCCAATTCATTGTTGGATTTGACGAAATAAACCTGAGCGAGTTTCCTGTGATACTCAGCATTCAAAGGATCATATAGGATAGCGTTTTTATATGATTTCTGAGCGTCATCAGCATTTCCCGCCATAAATTGTGTAAATGCTGATTGATTCCATAATTCGCCGATTGTAAGCATCAATACAACAACACCTAAAATGATGGGAACAACAATAATGGATGAATAACGTTTATAGTTTAGTGCAGATTTATAATCTATGAGATTGAATAAAATACCTGCAGCAATCCAAAAAGTTACCCCGATAGCAGTAATATACCAATCAGAGTCAATAACATTTCTTGCGCATGATGCAGCAATACCTGCTATCAATCCGCAGAGCAGCAATTTTTCATTTGAGATGAAAAGCAATCCAGATATTTTATCATTTTTGTTATGCGATAGGCAGCGAAAACTTGCTATTGCAGCGCCAAATAATGCAATTATAAGCAGAAGCAAAGATAGTATCCCTGCTTCTGCTGCAATTTGAAGGTAGCTGTTATGTGCAAGTTTTGTAAATCCTACAATTGCATATTTTGGATATGCTTCTTCAAAGGTGCCAATCCCAGTTCCAATGGCGGGATTTTTTACAGCCATTCTTGTGGTGCCATTCCATGTCAGCAAGCGAAAATTACCCGAGTGCGATTCAGCTTTCACTGCTTCAACTGAACCCATACGCGCTGTTAAAGGGGCAGATAAATAGTTGAATACAATTAACAAAGGAATGATAAGTATTGCAAGTCTAATCAACTGTATCTTTCCAATCGACTTACTGATAATGGCGGTAATGAAGAATATTATTCCACCAATGACAGCAGCAATGAATCCCAGCCTTGAACCGGTCATGATAAGGTTAGCTAAGATTATAGTCAAAGTAAGTCCATAAAAAATTACAGCTTTAGTATCAACTGCCGAAAGATAATAAGCCAGCAGAATTGGAAAAATCAGGCATGCATATCCTGCAAGAAAATCTGGATTGAAGAAGGTTGAAAAAGTTCTCCATCCGGCTGAGCCGGTGTTTATATACTCACGCAAACCAATTAATCCAACGATTAGCGCAGAAGCACATAGTGACAGCAATATATATGATATAAATCTTTTATTGTGCTGATATCCAGTTATTACAAAAAATACCGTTAGAAAAGAGATGAAATTGATGAAACTTCTAATAGATAATCCCCTATTAACAGAAAAAATCACTGAAACCAGCAGCAGCAACGCAAATCCAACAAGCGGAATAGCAACAAATTTGCCTGGCAGAATTATCTGTTTGCGCTGTTTAGAATCAACAAGCCAAAGGATCGCCGCTGTTAGGATTAGCAGCTGTATTACAAAAGATGGGATGAAAGCGAGTTTCCCTGCAATCAAAGGGGCTAGGAACGCAGCCATACAGATAGCCATTAATTGTAAGGTGGGTATTCTGTTGTCAACAAAATCTTTTTTTTGATTTATCATATTAGTAGATTTTCTTTTACTCAATTCAAGCTCCATTTGTTGGATCTTTAAATTTTTTCCTTATCGACCATTCTATATGGCGGTATGTGTTTGCAATAATCAACATAAAAGCACGAAATGCAAGTCCAAGATATACTACATACTTTATTATACGCGAAATTTTGTCTGTATTGTGCTTTTTATAATATTTATACATGCTTTTGTGATGTTCTATAATCATTCTATTAGGGTCTTTATCGCTGCTTCTGCCTTTTGCATGAGTTACAACTGCATCAGGGAAATATAGAACCTTCCATCCTGCTTTTCTTGCACGATATCCAAGGTCCATGTCCTCACAATACATGTAGAAGCGTTCATCCAGCATCCCAATATCATCTATAAGCTCACGGCGCATAACAAGAGCCGCTCCTGAAACCCAATCAATTTCTATAACGGAATCATGACTCCATGATGCAAGAAGGTATTCACGTGTATATGGATTGTTAGGGAAGAGACGACTTAACACTGCATTGCGGAAAAGTATAGCTCCGAAAGTAGGTGATTTTCTGCACGAATGCTGAATGCTGCCATCAGAGTTAAGAACCTTCAATCCAAATATTCCAGCTTCTCTATTTTCATCTCCAAATTTCACTGATGCCTCTAATGCACCCTTTGATACAACGCAATCTGGGTTGAGCAGTAATACATATCTGCCCCTGCTTATTGATATACCCATGTTGCTGCCTTTTGCAAATCCCGAGTTTTCATTGTTCTCAATAAGTTTGACCATTGGTAATTCAGATTTTACCATTGCTGCACTATCATCAGAGGAGGCATTGTCAACAACAATAATCTCAACATTAATATTATTAGTATCACTAATAGATTTGAGACATTCGCGCAGCTCATTGCATGTGTTCCAATTCACTGTAACAATTGAAAGATCTATGATATTGTTTGAGTTTTTATTTTCCAACTATGCGTTTCATCCTTAAGGATATGACCATGTTTAATGATATTGCAGTCATAATGATAGCGTAAAGTATTGGCGAGATACTTTTTTTATAGTGCTTTTCATAATATTTTTTTAACGATATGTGTGATTCTCTTATCATTGCCTCTTTAACCTGACGAGTGCTTCCGCCTACATGATGAATTACTTTTGCATTTGGTGTGTAAAATATCTTCCAGCCCTTTAGCTTACATCGATAGCACCAGTCAACATCATTGAAGAAAATGGGAAAAAGCGGATCAAATCCGCCTATATCATCAAATGCTTTTTTAACAACCATCATACATGATGCCATCGGTTGATCTACCTCTATCTCAGATTCATAATCAAACCACAGCATCCTATATGCGCTTAATCGTTTGCTTGATGGAAACAATCGGCTGATTTGCAGGTAGTCAAAGACCAAGCTCCACGGATGCGGAAATCCTCTGCAAGATCTTTGAGAGCTTCCATCAGGATAAATCAATTTGGCTGCAGCAGCTGCTGTGTCAGGATTTCTGTTGATGCATGCAATTAGTTCTTCAATAGCGCCTGGCTGTATTTCTGTATCTGGATTCAATAGTAATATATAGTCGCCTGATGCAAGCTTTAATCCTATATTATTCCCTTCAGCATATCCGCTGTTTTCAGAATTTTCTACAAGTTTTACATATGGAAATCGTTCTTTTATCCTATCAGTGCTATTATCTGTTGATGCATTATCAACTACTATAATTTCCTTGTTAATAGACGCAGCATTTGCTTCTATTGTTTCCAAGCATTTTGTAATTAAATCCTTCGTATTCCAGTTGACAATTATAATAGATATCAACATTTTGAATTATCCAATGCCTTTCGCAGCTCATGAAGGGAATTGATTATCAAATCTGGCTGGTATTTGGAAAATACATCCTGATTCTTTGTAGGATGCAGAAGTCCTACAGTCTTTATGCCTGCACGCCTGCCTGCAAGAATATCAATCCAGTGGTCGCCCACCATTACAGCATGATTAGGTGATATATTGAAGGCTGAAATTGTGGATAGAAGATGATTGGGATTTGGTTTTATATCAGATGTATCATCACGGGTAAGCATAATATCATATATTATTCCTGTTTTATTGATAGATATTTCCGATGCTTCTCTGCAATTACGAGTAACGATACAAATCTTGATATTGGATTGCCTTAATATAGATAATAATTCTTTAGCGCCTTCCATAATTTTAGCATTCTGGGATGCATGAACTTCCATATTTCTAAGGATTTTATATGCACTTTGATTATATTCATCTGGTATAATGGCAGCTCTGCTATTAATCAAAAACGATTTTGATAAATTAATAATTTCAAGGATATCAATTGGCAATTCAATGCTATCGGGAATACCGTAATTTCTACTCAGTTCTATTATTGAACTTTTCATTTTGGTAAAATCTATATTTGTTTCCACAAGTGTTCCGTCTAAGTCAAACAAAACAGCTCTAATATTATTAAAAACATTTATCATATAATAATTATATTCAATTGCTGAGTATGCGGTCAACGAAGCAAAGTTTTACATCTAACATTTGCATTAAATAGTTTAGATAATATAAAATATTCACTTAGGAATGAGAGTGTGAATATATAAATAGAAAGGATTTATGAATACTATATTTTATATTTTCTACATTTTACTGAACAATTTTTTGTGCATCCTTCACAACCAGACACATAGAGAGAAGCTCCGCATCTTGGGCAGGTATATGAAGGAATTTTATCATATTCCGCATGACATATGCTGCAAATTATTTTACATTTTATATCAGAATTATTATCACTCATTGTTTTATTATATTATTATTTGCGAAACTATTCCGCCAACAAGGAAAGCTGCAATCCAAGTTCCAAACCATATGGCAACTGCTTCTTTTGTGCTGCGTTCTTTAAGCAGTATTGCAACTGATGCAACACACGGAACAAACAGCGTCATAGATACCATGGCTACTAGTGTTTGCGGATGATTTAGCGACATGTTTGCAAATCCTGCAGCTCCAAAATCTCTGCGAACCATACCCATTACAAATGCATTAGCGGCCTCAATGGGAAGTTGAAGCCATTTTACAGTAAGCGGTTCAAAGAGTTTCTGAATTTTATATAGATATCCTGTTACCTGCATAACAGCGACAACAAAAGATCCACCAATAAACCAAGGGTATGCTTCTTTCATAAAGGAACCGGTTTTGTTCATTGATTTTCTGATGACATTATCGAAACGAGGCAAACGCATTGATGGAAGATTTATTAGAAGAGATGTTGATTCACCTGGTAAGGACTTATGAAGAACTGTTCCGACCAAAACAAAACAAAAACCGATGATAAGTATAAATGCAATAGTATATGATAATCCAATGCGTCCTAACAAAAGTGTTATAATACCAATTTGTGCAGAACAGGGAATAGTGAAATTCAATATAGATGCTGCTATTGTTTTTTCTCTTTCAGAACCAAGCAGGCGGGTAGTAACGGTTGCCATTGTAATACAGCCAAATCCAAGGATTATAGGAATAACAGCCCTGCCATTAAGTCCTATTCCGCTCAGCAGTCTGTCGGTAAGAACAGCAAGTCTTGGCAGATATCCGCTGTCTTCTAGTATAGAAAGAGTAATATAAAATCCTAACACAAGTGGAAGCAACAATCCAAACAAATAAGTTATAGACATAGTTAATACGCCAAATTCACCAACGAGAATTTCACCGATTGCAGATCCCTTTGGTGCAAAAGATGTAGAGTGTATTATATTGCGTATCATAGGCTCCCAATGTTCACGCATAATTGTGTTTTCAGTAAATCCAACAATATTCTGCGCTAAATATACACCAATTATCTTGTATAACAAAACTAAAATTACAGCAAGTATAATTATTCCGGATATAGGCTTTAAAGTAAGATCACCCAATGTGGCAGATAATCTTTTGCCTATAGCTATCTCTTTTACAACGTGGTCAATTAAATCATTAACTCGATTGCGCCTAAATAAGTAGAGCTCTTCACGCATAGTTCCTGGTGGAATTCCATGCCGTGATGCAGTTGGTTCATCACCTTCAAGTAAAAGAATTGCTTCTCGCCTTGTTCCTACTGTGCGGATGGATAGATTTACCATATCTGCAATTTCGGGATGTATATATCCTGCTCTTGCTTTATCAATTGATTCTTTTAATTCTTTTAAACCTGCTTTGTTAGTTGCAGTGGTAGGAATAATTGGAACGCCAATAAGATCAGATAGAAGATCTACATCAATTTCAATTCCCTCTCTTTTGGCATCATCCATGAAATTTAATGCTATGATCATAGGAAATCCCATATCCGCAAGCTGGAGGGTAAGGAAAAGATCTCGTTCAAGATGAATTGAATCAACAACATTGATAATGATGTCTGCATTTAGAATTATTTCTGAGGCAACACGTTCTTCATCATTGAATGAAGAAACGCCATATATTCCAGGGGTATCGATGATATTATCATTGCCGCACTTTCCACTCATTATTTCAATGGTAGTGCCGGGGTAATTGGAAACATCGGCATATGTACCGGTGAGATATCCAAATATAACCGATTTTCCTACATTTGGATTGCCAACAAGCACAATATTCCGCCCGTCATTATCTGCAGAGGTGTCTGTATTAGCATGACGGTGTTTATGTTTGTGCTGCATTTTACTCCCAAATATTTTCAGAGCCATTTTTTGTTATTCAATAACTATTCCAGCAGCGATCTTTCTGCCTATAGCGATTTCTTGTCTCTTGCATCTCACAACAACAGGTCCCATTGGAAGTTGTTCATGACATACAACCTTAGAACCTTCGCTTATACCCATTCTCATTAACTGAGATTTGCTGGACTCATCTGCTATGGAGACGATTTTACACTCTGTTCCACATTTTGCTTCATTTAGTGTCATTATATACCTCCTTGGAATTATTGTTATTGTTAATAAAATTCTGACAATCTATACATAATCCACTTATTTCTAATCTGTGGTGTGTTGCTTTGAAGTTATGTTCGGTACAAATCTTATTCTGCAAATCCTCTATCAACTGGTTTGAAAATTCAATAGTTTTTCCACAACATGTACAAACTAAATGGTCATGATGTTCGTGCCCGTA
The DNA here is from genome assembly GCA_033808695.1 of Armatimonadota bacterium. Lineage (GTDB taxonomy): Bacteria > Armatimonadota > UBA5829 > DTJY01 > DTJY01 > JAPXND01. The sequence goes on along the minus strand of JAPXND010000049.1, from coordinate 1,770 downwards.
TATATGTTCATATTGACTATGTTTTTCAGAGGTGAAATCTTTTCTAAGCAGACCAGATTCAACTAGCAATGGCAGAGTTCTGTAGACACTTGCTCTTGATACACGAATTTTTCGTGTTCTGAGCCCTATTGTTATGTCATCAGCATTAAAATGACCATGAATTCTAAAGACCTCTTTAAGAATTTCTTTTCTTTCAGGTGTGAGCTTTTGATCATTTTTAGCAAGGTAATCTCTGAATACTTTTTCCACTGAAGTTTTCATAATCAACCCTCGGCAATTGAGACTCAATCTCATATGTATTCTACTCCTTTACAGAATAATTGTCAAGATTTATTATAATTAATTATATATTAATTATTCACGTTGATATTTCAATTGTTAAATAATTATCAATTGAATTTTTTTATAGATTTCGTATGCTTGGGGTTGTGTTAAAAAAGAGTATGTGATACAATCAAGAAAGTTTGTATTTATATTCAATTTGTGAGTGATATAAAGGTCTTTTTCTGGTTAGCATACCATAAAATATAAACCTTATATTTTTTTATTTATATTGTGAAATAAGTCACAAGGTGCATTGTGATAATATTCACAGATCCTTTTTTGTTAATTAAAGAAAGTGCAGCATATAGCTTTTATTAGAAGTTATAAAATTTGAAAATTGCAATATAGTTAATAGTAAGTTGTATAAATTTAGGAAATTACAAAAAAAGAATGGAGGTACAAAATATTGTCAGATCACACTTGTGATTGCGAAGCGATGGCGCAAAAAGCATCAAATGATGAAGCTGAGAACTACCGTAAATTAGATGAAATCATTGATACTTACAAAGGTCAGCGTGGTGTGCTAATTCAAACAATGCATAAAGCCCAGGAGGTTTTTGGATGGCTTCCTGAAGATGTTCAAGTCAAAATAGCTGAAGGGCTTGATATTCCTGTATCAGAAGTTCATGGCGTTGCTACATTTTATTCATTCTTCAACACTGTTCCCAAAGGTGAGCACACAATAAGAGTTTGCTTAGGCACTGCGTGTTATGTGCGCGGCGGCAAGCAGATATTGGATCAATTATCGAAAGAATTAGAAACAGAACCTGGAGGAACATCAGCCGATAGAAAATTCTCGTTAGAAATAAATCGTTGTGTTGGCGCTTGTGGATTAGCTCCTGTAGTAACTATAGGTGCAGATATATACCGACGTGTTAAACTGGATAAAATACCAAGTATTCTAGCTAAATACAAATAAAAGTATAGGCAGATGCTAAATTAGCTATTTTTATTCAGCTATTTATTATTATGGGGGAAAGTAAGTATGAGTATTAACTATAAGTCTCACGTGCTTGTCTGCGGCGGTGCAGGTTGTGTGTCCTCCGGCTGCAAAGACGTTGCAGATGCAATTGCCCGTGGAATTGAAGAAAACAATCTTCAAAATGATGTTAGGCTGGTAGTAACCGGTTGTATAGGCTCGTGTGCAATAGGACCAGTAGTTACAATTGAGCCTGAAGGAACATTCTATCAGAAGCTTACACCAGAAGATGGAACCAGAATTGTTGAAGAACACTTGGTTAAAGGACGAATAGTAGAAGATCTTCTTAGAAAAGATGAAAGTGGTAAGGTATATCAAACAGCAAGCGAAATGCCGTTTTTTAAATTACAGTATAAATCTGTTTTAAGAAACTGCGGAGTTATAGATCCTGCAAATATAGATGAATATATTGCTAAAGGCGGATATGAGGGTTTGAAAAAAGCTCTTACCGAAATGACACCTCAATC
>JAPXND010000048.1:0-17274 GCA_033808695.1 Armatimonadota bacterium | reverse complement strand
TGTGTATAAGAGACAGCCTCTATATAACGATCTACTTCTGTTAGTGGAGCGACCTCGTAGAAATTGCCGAAGTGCGATGCAAAGTATACTCCCCTTACAGGCATAACCGGATTGGATATTATATTTATCTTTGGGAGCAGCAGCCTGCCCTGTTCATACTCAGCCATTCTCATCAGCCTGCCTATACCTGCTACAACGCCGGATGGGGTATCTCCAATAATATGCAGGTGGTTTATATCATCAGATTTTGTGTCAATGCAATAGCCATCGTTCTTCAGCTTAAGTATCTCATGATGATCAAACGTGTATTCACGAACATCATAGTTGGTCTGATTGCCAATAACAAGCGTATATTTAGCATCTGACTCAACATTTAATGGAATCTTCAAACCTGTTCGCTCATTAATAACATCTATAAAGATCCTAGCAGCACGCCAATCTACAGTATTTGCTCCGCTTAGAACCTTAATCTGCAGATCACCCTGGCTTATAATTAGTTTATCATCACTCATTAATTTATGCCCTTTCGCTTTTGATTCAGTATTTAATGATATTGCAAAAATAAACAACGCAATAAATACAACACTTATTTTCTTGACATACATGAAATCACCATATTTCCTACTAACTTATAAGGGTTTGCTGTTATTTTTGCTTAATTAGTGAATTATGTTGAAAATTCCTTCATATCTATTTAAAAAAATGAGCCACTCACTGCATGGCTCATTTTCTTTTGCTGCGTTATTAAGTTATCTTAAATTTTTATTGCTCAGGTCTTTTAGACTGCATATCAATATTTAATTTATATCTGCACTTGCTACATGTTTAAGCGTTGCAGCATTAAACTTAACAAGCTTGTTTCCCTGAACAACATAAACATAACCACCTGAAACTGCTATGGACGATGGTCTCGTCATTGGCGGTATCGGCATCATTTCAGAATCTGGTCCTGGTATGCCAGTTGAAATCTGTTCACTTGGCAACTGCACTGTGTTTGTATCAACATTCGGTTCAAAATTACCTCCAGTTGATGCATTGGAATATCTGCCAACAAACAATGTTATACCAAATAGAAGTATAAATAACACTAATACAATTAAAGACCTGCCATTATCATTTTTAGACATATAGTAACCTCCATAGTTGATAGTGAATTAATTACATCCACTTTCAATGAGATTATACCAAATACAGCATCATACTATTTTATAAAAATCTTTATTATTAGTTAACTTTTTCTTAACTTAACAGATAACAATATAAGAAGGATATGATACACTGATGTAGAACATCTATTCATACAATATATTAACAAGGAAGTGAGCTGTTATGCTTCAAGATATCAGTAAATTTATGCTTTTAATGCTGTTTACCACCATTGCCGTAAATGCTTACGCTGTAAATATAAGACCTTCTTCTAATATGATTATACAATCCAAGGAAAAGTCCGAAATCATGCTTGTTATAGTAAATAATAAATCCGCACAAATAACAGGAAGCATTGACTTGACCTTCAATGAAGGCACAGTATCTTGTGATATAAAAAATCTCACACTTAAGCCAAAAGAGTGGCAGGTTGTTAAGCTCATAGCGTCATTAAACAAAGATAAATCCGCCGGAAAGATATCATGCAGCTATAACAACACCAGCGCTGTGATAGATATCTGCAGAGGCATAAATCTCTCGGGAGTTGTCTGGAAACGTGCTCGGCTCCCTAAAGGCTTAGGAATGGAAATTGATAATAAAAGCATGATTGACAGCAATAGTTGGAGCGATATTATTCCGCCTGCAATATGGGAAGAAGCAGGAATCTCCTGCTGTAAAATAGATGTTCAATTCCCTGCAAGTCTTAGGGGTGAAGATTTCAAGCTGATAATAGGCGCCATAGACGATAATGATGCAGTATATCTTAATGGACATTTGATTGGAAAGACGGAGGGCTGGGATACAAGAAGAGAATATGCAATTAAATCTGACATTATAAATTGGGATGGCGATAATGCCTTAGTTGTTATGGTGAATAATGTGTCCGCCGGCGGAGGGCTTACAAAGAATCCGTTTGTAATTGTTCCAGCTGATGTTGAACTTGATACACCCGAAAATAAAGTCTATCAACCTATGAACAGAACTAAACCAGGGAAAGTAGGAAATCCTCTTCCAATAAGACCAATCCATAATGATAACGGCATACTAAGATATCCTGAAGGCGATGAAGTAGCTTTGTGGGGAACAAATTACTATCCGCAGAGCTGGTATCAGTTTGAAAACATGACAAAGCTGAATATCGATATGAAAGCTGCCATAAAAGAAGATTTAGACCACATGAAACATATGGGAGTTGACATAATACGTGTTCATGTATTTGACAGAGAAATAAGCGATGGAGACGGAAATATAATTGATAATATTCACCTGGATCTTCTTGATTATCTGATTGCAGAAGCTGGTAAGAGAAGCATTTATTTCTATCTTGCGCCTATTGCTTGGTGGGCAGGTCCTAATGAGATTCCCGGCGCATTTTCACAGGTTGCCAGCAAACCGGGAATGATGTATGTTCCGAAAGCAAAAGCAGCAGCGATGAATTACCTGCATCAGTTTATGACAAGAAAGAATAGGTATACTGGCAATTCATACAAGGATGAACCAAACATCTGCTTCTTTGAGGTAATGAACGAGCCGTCATACTTTCTATACAGCGATATGCATGGGCAAATGTATACTCCGCAGGGTGAAAAACCGGAAATATTGGCAGCAGATAAAGAAGTCCTTAAGCAGCTATGGAATGAATGGCTGAGCAAGCATGGTTTAGAAGACAAAGCTGAATTTTTCCCCATATTCCGTTATGAACTTATGAGAACATACATAAAAGAAATGATTGGCGCAATAAGAGCCGCCGGTGCTAAACAGCCTGTTGCCATAAACTATGGACTTAACGGTGAAGATTTGATTAACGCCATTGCAGACTCTGAGTGTGATGCTATTACATTCAGCGCTTATCCGGGTGGATTGTCATTCCATATAGATGGAATAAACAAGCTTCCGTTACTTAAGCAAATGGGGAAAAACGGCAAGGTTAATCTCCCCTATTATGATTATGCATTTGATGGCAGACTTGATAAAAAAGCCAGAGCTGCATATGAGTTCGATAATGATGGATCAAACACAGGATCATACATCTATCCGGCAATTGCATCATCGTTCAGAAGCGGCGGGTTTCAAATTGCATGTCAGTTTCAATATGACAGTTCTTCAACTGCAAAATGGAATACAGACTGGGGTACCCATTGGTTGAACTGGCTCTACACTCCATCCAAAACAGTCAGCTATATGCTGGCAGGAGAAGCATTTAAACTGCTTCCCAGAGAGATACAGTATGACGATCCTAATACAGAACTGGTATTGCCGCCTATGGCTACATCATTCACAAACAATATAAGCATTCTATCAACCAATGATACGGTTATGTATTCCAGAACGATTAGCAATTGGCAGCCATTAAAATTTCCCGCAAAGCCAAAGAGAATTGTAGGAACCGGGTCATCGAAGTATATAACCTATGGAGGAACAGGCATATATGTTCTTGAAACAATAGATGCCAACACTATTAAGCTGACTATCAATCCTGATGCAAGATTGCTCGGCGACTGCATGTCCGGATCGTTTGCAGCTCCTGTGGCTGAATTGGAATATAATACCCACTGGTTCAAATTGAATCTGCCCGGCTGGAATGATGCTTCCTGTGAGAGATTGGATGCAAGAAGAAAGAAACCGGTAACATCTGCAGATGGCGGATGGTTAGTAACTCCCGGTGAATATATGATTCATAGGTAAAATTATAATACAAGCGGAAATTCCAGCAAATGACAAACAGACTTCCGTAAATTACATAATTAACACTACTGATTATGGTAATTGCATTAATACGGAAGTCTGGTCTATTAACTACGAACTTTTACCCTAAATATTGCGCATACATTATTGATTCCTTTTTCAGCCCAGATATCTTTTAGTTTATCATCACATAGAACCGCTTTATACTCTACACCTAATGCAACAGCTTGAAGGATTAAGTTTTCCAGCATGTATCCAACTTCCCAGAGCGCACGTTTGTTTGATTCATTAACGGCAAGTAAGAAATCTGCCACTGACGGATTGGTTTCTACTTCCGCTATCTCTGTTAGTGCATGTCTCGAGGTTTTAGCATCTCCGTTATCATAAAGGCGCAGTTTACCTGAATGCGCCATATACAACGATGAATATTGATTAATCATAACACGCAAACGCTTGCCGGATGGGAAAATAGCCGACTGGATTATCGCAGGAACAGTTAATCCTCCAGCCCAGATTGGTATGGTTAGTCCCCGGCATTCACCAAAAACATAATGAGGAGTTCTGCCTCTCGCCGCCCACAAAAGCTGCGAGATATCTTCACTTGATGCAGTTTCTCCTTCTGCTGAAGTTGCCGCATCTTCTATAGCCTTAAGAAGCGGAAAACCGCTGTCTCTACACGGCTCAGAAAGCGAATCGGAAAGACACCAGTTTTCGGGCGGTGATATACTCCAAAATGATCCGCCGTAGGATGGATGCATCATTTCAATATGCATTTTCACTGTTTTGCATCTGTTCATCAATATTTTGCCATTGACGCCAATATTCTTGATACATACCCCCATTCCCAATGCTGCACAAACAAGATGAATTGCCTGCTGCTGCATTCCGCTTTCTATATGCGCAAAATCCAATTCTTCTTTGGATCCTTCTGCAGGTATTGAGAGGATTATTGGATCAGTTTCTAAATCTACAGATAATTCCATATTGGTAAATCTTGGAATCTGCAACGCTTGCATAATAGCTCCGGTATGCTCATGCAGAAGCAGTTTATCGGGATTATACAATCCCCAATGGGCTTTTAACTGATTAGTATTCGTATCACTGGAGCATCGTGAATTGAGCGCTTTTTCTACACTTGTTTCAGAATGAAATTCCGGTTCTGAATCATCCATATAATATCCGGTAGTTTTTGGCATATCTCACTCCTTAATAGTTATGTCATTATTTACTACATTGTTTCATTATACCCAAATGAACTGCCGACTTTCTAAATTATATCAGATATGTGTTTACCATGTAATTGCATTGGAAATACTGATATATGTCATATTTTGTTTAATAATTTGACATTATCATTATTTTAAATTATATTATTCATAGATCAGGCGGCCATCAGATTTAAGGTGCAGCCGGGCATGCGCAGCAGGTTTTAGCCCTGTGGGACATCAAAAATCCCATAGGGTTTTTCTATATCTACGAGGAATTAATGGATAATACAGCAAAGAAAAAATCGGCAGCCGTATTGTCAGTTATATCAAATACATCACTTGTTATATTCAAGCTGATTGTTGGTATAATGATTAGCTCTGTATCTGTTATATCAGAGGCAATCCACTCAGGCGTAGATCTTCTGGCAGCCATAATTGCATATTTTGCAGTAAAAACCGCAAGCAAGGAAGCTGATGACGAGCATCCTTTTGGGCACGGTAAGGCGGAAAACATTTCCGGCACAATTGAAGCGCTTTTAATATTCATAGCAGCAATTTGGATAATAATTGAAGCCATAAAAAAATTAATCCATCCGGAACCGCTTGAATCAATGGAATGGGGCATTGCCGTAATGCTTATATCCACCTTAATGAACCTTTATGTTTCATCAAAACTGTTTAAGGTGGGAGAAGAAACCGACTCTATAGCGCTTAAGGCAGACGGATGGCATCTTAGAACTGATGTATACACATCGGCGGGTGTTATGGTTGGATTGATTATAATGACAATTGCAGAGAAGATTAATCCTAATCTACATATACACTGGATAGACCCATTGGCGGCTATTGCAGTAGCTGTATTAATCCTAAAAGCTGCATATAGTCTTACAGTTGAATCAGCAAGAGACCTGATGGATGTTAGTTTGCCTGAAGATGAAGAGTTATGGATAAGGAATTATTTATCCGCCAATTCTGATAAGATTTGCGGATTTCATCATTTGCGAACAAGAAAAGCCGGCTCTTATAGATTCATCAATGTTCATATTCTTGTGGAAGCAGATATGAGTGTGGAAAAATCGCATAATATAAGCGACGCTTTTACAAAGGATATAAAAGACCATTTTCCGGGAACCAATGTGCAGATTCATATTGAACCATGCAACCACACCTGTACAGACAACTGTATAAGCGGCTGCCTAATGGGCGAAGAATACAGGGAAATGAAATATCAGAAATTGAATATTAAGAAGGAAAATACTGATACTTAACTAACTTAATATAAACCATTCAGGAGGATGATATGTCAGAGCAAATAATTATGGGTATTAGAATTACAAATCGCATTAAGAATGTTCCGCAGATGCAGGCAATTTTGTCAGAATTTGGATGCAACATTAAAACAAGACTGGGGCTGCATGAAATATCCGAATCAAGCTGTTCAGCTAACGGACTGTTGATTCTTGAGCTGCACGGAGATAAAGATTCAATTGCCAAGATGGAATCAAAGCTGAAAGCAGTTGAGGGTATAGAACTCCAAAAAATGGTCTTTGCAGACTAATAGGCTTCATATTCTACTAAAGGACGAACATCATTGTTCGTCCTTTTTAAATTCTTCTATGGTAAACATACCATTCTATTGATAATATCAATAATGCTGCAGCAATAAGCAAACCATAGAATTCATGATTTGCATATGCTTGTTTGCCTCCAGACTTTATATTGGCAGTTCCTATAGCAATGGATTTGTTTGGCTTTGTGTTAGATTCCTGCGATGAAAGTATGTTGCAGGCGAACTCTTTTATTCCAGCATTACCGCTTATTTTATATATACCCGCCTGATTTGTTCCATCAAATACAGCCGGGTTTTGATTAACGGCAAAATCCTGTTTATTTCCAGAAGGATCAGTTATAGTAAGACTCGAAGTATCAGAGGGAACATTGATATAGATGGCGCTTCCGGTTTTAATGCTTTCACCCAAAATGTTTCTCACCGGAATAACCCAGTCTATGCAGTTTGCAATGAATATTGGAAAGCCCGTACGAAGCGGAAAATCGCTTTCCAGCAGGTTCCATGATAATTGAACTATTCTCCTGCCATCTTTAATTCCGGCAGCTCCTATCACTCCCTGGTTAGATTCGATAATAGGCACACCCCATTCGTTCATTTTGAGCGTATTAGCTTTTGCTATTTTAATGCCTGAATATTGAACATAAACATTCACTGGATGGTTTTTAGATACATCAATAATTTGCGGATTGGCAACTGCTTTATCTATTGATGCAGGTCCGTCCTTGAGATAGGAGTCGATAAGGAGATATCCGCCTACGGGAAGTTTCTCTGGTGGAGATACTCTGTCAAAAACTACAAGGTCATAATCAAGCTTTTGCAGATCTGGCGGTATAGAGGTTGTTCTTGCCAGATTAATTCCCGTATCCATATTCAATGCGTTTTGGAGAAAAACATTACCCGGTGAGATAAGGAGTGCAGATAGTTCACGTTTACCTGTCATATATACATATGCCGAATTATCTGAGATAAGATCATCCTTTGCATCTATCTTTGCTGTTACTCTTCCGGAAACTCCGCCAACATCGTTTATCATCTCCTGACAGCTTGATCCGGCCTGAAGAGATATTTCTCGTATATCATAAAGCTTGTCATTAATATACAGCTCAAGATTGAATGACTGCTTCGCATCAGAATAATTCTTTATCCCAATATAGACCTGCTGTTTTCCAGAAAATGCCTTACGCGCTGCCATTCCGGTAATAGCAGCGTTATTGCTGGATTTGCCTATACAAACGAAATCCAGCTTTGCCTGACTGACCTGTAAATCCGTAAGCGAATCAAATCCACCATCCGACATAACAATTATATTGGGCGGAGCAGCAGATTTACCAGATACAAGAGAAAGCGCCAGCGCTATTGCCTGACGCATATCACATCTTGTATCTGTTGCCTTTAGAGATGATATAATCTCGGCAAGTTTCTTTCTATCTGAGGTAAAAGCAGCTTCAACGCGCGCTTTGTCTCCCGCTGTAATAACAAGCATGGTGTTTCCATGAGTTATACCGTTTGCTATTTTAATTGCCTGTGATTTAGCGTATTCAAATCGAGACGGCTGTATATCGGTGGATTTCATGCTTGCAGATGAATCAATAATCACTATGGTTTTTGAATTAGATACCTTTTTAGCTTTTACATATGGCTGAGCAAGTGAAAGCGCCAGCATCAGCAATGCAAGCAGCTGAAGGAACAGCAGCAAGTTCTTTTTAAGCTTTTGAAAAGGCGCATTAGCCTCTATATCGGCGGCGGCATCCTGCCATAGCATAATAGATGAAACAAGTTTTTCTTTACGCTTCATTTTAAGCAAATAGAGGAATATAATCGCTGCAGCTAAAGGAATCAGCATAAGGAGAATAAGCGGAAGATGAAAGGTCATGCCAGCAATCCTCTCTGTATGAGATATTTTAGAATGAGTTCATCAAACAACATATCATTCGTTATCCGCAGGTAATTGCATCCATAACGCATACTGAATTCCTCTATATCGGCACAAAACTTGTTGAATCTGTCTCTATACCGTCTTAACAGCGATTGTGTTATGGTTATCTCCCGCTTGCTCCCTGTTTCTGAATCTATCATCATAAGATCACCAGTAAAAGATGGAGCAACTTCATTTTGGTCAAGAATGTGGAGAATAACAACATCAAACTTTCGAGAAAGCAAAGATGAAATCCCCTGTTTGTAACTCTCATCAAAAAAGTCTGATATAACTATGGCAAGCCCCGGGATTGATGTCTGAAGGCTGAAGCTTCTAATAGAATCAGCAAGGTCCGTATCGCCGGATGCATTTAAACTGTTAAGGTAATTAAATATCATATGCGATGATTGTTTGCTTCTTTTTGGACTGAGAATTGATACCTTCCCCGAATTCAGTGATGCAATGCCTGCCCTATCCATATTGCTCAGAGCGATATAAGATAATGCAGCTGCAACCTGTTTGGCAAACAATAATTTGGCAGGATTACCAAAATCCATAGATTTTGAAGTGTCTATCAGAATATAAACATTCAAATCCTCTTCTTCCATAAATAATTTCAGAAACAGTTTTTCCAGCCGCGCATACACATTCCAATCAACACGACGGAAGTCATCACCGACAGAATAATTCCGATAATCCGCAAATTCCACCGATGAGCCGCGGTTAACAGACCGGCGTTCGCCTTTCATACTGCCGTGAAAAATTCTCCGTGTAATTAGATTGAGTCTTTCAATCCTGCGCATAAATTCTGCATCAAGCAGATTAACACTTTCAGGCGAATTATCAGCTTTTTGTAATTGTTCCAGATTTTCATTCATTATGGCAGCTATCCATAAGGAACCTTTTAAGAGTCTCCTCGTATTTTACATAAACAGTTTAATTAAATATCCAAGAAATCTCAAGCATATATCTGATATAATTGCATAATAACAGTAAATTATATTTGGAGGAAATAATTGACGTATAATTTTTTCAAGAAAACATCCATTTTATTCATTGCGCTGTTGTTGATTTTTTCATTGGCTATCACTGCCATATCTTCAGAGCGGAATGTAAAAGAAACAATACTTCCAAACGGGTTAAAAATCCTCACTAAAGAAGTTCATGCATCTCCGGTAGTTGCATTTCAGATTTGGTATAGAGTAGGCTCCAGAAACGAAATGCCTGGCAAAACCGGATTATCGCACCTGCTTGAACATATGATGTTCAAAGGAACCAAAAAGTTTGGAAAAGGTGAAATTGACAGGCTTTTACGTGAAAATGGTGCAATGAGCAACGCAGGCACTTGGAAAGATTTTACATACTATTACGAAACATTATCCAGCAGCAAGCTTGAGCTTGCAATGAAAATAGAATCAGACAGAATGGTAAACAGTCTGCTTGACCCTAAAGAATTCGAAGCGGAAAAAATCGTTGTCCGCTCTGAGCTTGAAGGTCGCGAAAATGAACCTGATTCGCTGATGCTGTATGAATTATACGCCCTTGCATATAAATCTCATCCATATCAATGGCCTACAATCGGCTGGAAAACAGATGTTGAAAAGGCAACAAGAACCGATCTCTATAAATACTACAGAACTTTTTACAAGCCAAACAATGCAACAATTGTAATAACTGGTGATTTTGATACTAACGAAGCTATTGATATGGTGAAAAAGTATTTTGGTTCCATTCCCAAAGGTCTGGAACCTCCAAAGGTTACGGCAATTGAACCGGCTCAGTATGGAGAAAAACGATCGGTGATAAGAAAGTCCGGAGCTGCATCACGGGTGCTGATAGGATTCCATACCCCTGCATTAGGAGATAAAGACAACTATGCGCTTGATGTTGCCGAACTGGTATTATCAAGCGGAAGAAGCAGCAGACTCTACAAAGCGCTTATTGACAAACAGCTTGCTACAAGCGCTTGGGGCAGTGCGCTATACGGCAAAGATCCGAATCTTTTTGTTTTAGGAGGAACTGCACGTGACGGCGTAAATATTGAGGATGTTGAGGCAGCTCTGCTTGCAGAAGTGGAAAAGCTGAAAACAGAATTGATTACCGAAGAAGAGCTGCAAAAAGCATTGAATCAGCTTGAGGCGAATTTCATCTACACAAATGACAGTGTAACAGATCAGGCGCAACAGCTTGGTTATTTTGAAACTCTGTATACATGGAGATTTATTGACAATTATTTGATTAATGCAAAAAAGGTTACCGCAGAGGATGTTCAGTCTGCTGTAAAAAAATATCTGACATTGAAAAACAGCAGCACCGTAACCTTTATTCCCGATGCATCAGCAAACACAGATCGGAAAACATCGGCAAAGACAGCTGAAGCAGCATATAAACCTGCTGCATATAAACCCAATTTATCCGCAGTATTGGAAAAAGGCTTTGCTGATGAAACATATGGCGGAATAAAAGCAAAACCCGAATCAAAAGCAGAAACAACGCCCCATGCCAATGGTATGTTGGAAAAGAAGAACGATATCAAGCCTGCCCGCATTGTATTAGATAATGGAATAGTCCTTATCATACAGGAAAACAAGAGCAATGCTACTGTTGCTGTAAGCGGAAGTCTGAACGCCGGATCGGCATTCGACCCCACCGGAAAGAGCGGTCTTGCACAGATAACTGCCAATATGCTTGATAAAGGAACTTCCGAACGAGATGCTAAACAGATAGGATTTGAAAAAGATTTTGTTGGAATGAGCATAAGCTTTGGAGCCGGCATGGAATATGCATCGTTTTCCGGATATTCACTTTCAAAATACTTTGAGAAAATGCTAGACTTAATGTCAGACATACTCAGAAACCCATCATTTCCTAAAGATGAACTCAATAAACTCAAATCTATCCGATTATCGGGCATAAAGGAGCAGATGGATAGTCCGGAAGCTATAGCATTCCGAACATTCAATAATACAGCATTTCCTGCAGCAAGCCCTTATCACCAGCTCAGCATAGAAGATGAGCTTGCCAACACAGCTTCTATTCAAAAAAGCGATGTGGAGCAATTCTACAAAAAATTCTATATGCCAAATGAAATGATTATTGCTATAACCGGAGATGTTGATACCAATGATACAATTGAACTGGTGAAGAAATACTTCGGAACTTGGGAAAAATCAAGTAATGTGGAGCAATTAAAGATTGATGACACTCCGCTGCCAAATTCAATCATCAAAAATGTTCAGGCAATGCCGGATAAATCGCAGGTAGAGATAGTATTGGGATATCCCGGCGGATTGAAACGCACCGATAAGGATTTCTATGCTGCAAATGTAATGAATTTCATACTTGGCGGAGGCGGTGCGCTTGGCAGCCGTCTTGGTGATGAAATTAGAGACAAAATGGGTTTAGCATACAATGTATACAGCTACTTTGATGCATCACGCAGCGCCGGACCCTGGATATCATACATAGGAACAAATCCACAGAATGCAGATATGGCTATCGAGACACTCATAAGTCAGATGAATCTCATGCTCACAGAAGGAGCAAAGGAATCTGAGTTAAAAGAAGCTGTTAATTTCCTTACCGGATCGTTTCCTGTAAGATTAGAAACAAACAGTCAGATAGCATCTACACTCAGGGCAGCTGAATATTATGGACTTGGTATTGATTATATAAGAAACTATGACAAAATTTATAATTCCATAACACTTAATCAGGTAAATGAAGCTGCAAAGAAATATTTGCATCCAGATAAATATATCCTGGTTATTGCCGGTCCATACAAAGAAAAAATGGATGAAAAACAATAGTCAACTGATAATGAATAGCCATAGATGTATATAATCAAATCACTCTTGGAGGCATAAAATGGGTGAAAAATTATCATGGGGAATAATAGGCTGCGGAAACATTGCGAAGGCATTTGCAAGTGGACTGAAAAGCTCTTCCAAAGGTGTTCTTAATGCTGTTGCAAGCAGAGACAAAGCAAAATCGGAAGCATTTGGCAAGGAGTTCGGTGCAGCAAAATGTTATGGGTCGTATAACGACCTGCTTGCAGATAGAAGCATTCAGGCTGTATATATTGCCGTACCACATTCAATGCACGCAGAGTGGGCTGTAAAATCTGCAGATGCAGGAAAGCATATATTATGCGAAAAGCCAATTGCCTTAAACTATTCAGAAACTATGGCTATTGTTGAAGCGGCAAGACGAAACAATGTTTTTCTGATGGAAGCATTTATGTACAGGTGTCATCCGCAAACAAAAAAACTAGTGCAATTGATATCTGAAGGAGCTATAGGAAAAGTTTGTATAACTCAATCTGCTTTCAGCTTTGATGCCGGCTTCAATCTGGAAGGACGTCTGCTTAATGCAAATCTAGGCGGAGGTGGAATTCTTGATGTGGGATGTTACTGCACATCTATGTCAAGACTGATAGCAGGAGCTGCAAGCGGCAAGCCATTTGCTGATCCAATCACTGTTAAGGCTTCCGGCTTAGTGGGAAATGAGAGTAATGTTGATGAATACACCTCCGCAGTTTTGGAATTTCCAGATAAAATTATTGCTCAGGTATCAACAGGAGTCAGATTGAATCAGGATAATTCCTTAAGAATATATGGTACAGAAGGAAGCATATATGTTCCATCGCCATGGGTGCCGGGCAGAAATGCAGCGCCGTCATCAATCTTTGTTACAAAAAAAGGACAAACAGAAGAAATTGTTATTGAATCACCAGCAGATACCTATACAATTGAAGCTGACGCTGTTGCTAAGAATATAAAAATGGGCAAAGTAATGGCAGATGCAATGTCCTGGGATGACACGTTAGGCAACATGAAAACTCTTGACCGCTGGCGCGAGGAGATAAATCTTTCATACCCAATTGAAAATATCGAAGCAAACAGCCCCACAATAGATCATATGCCGTTGTCTGTAAGAAAAGGCAGCAATATGCCGTATGGCAGCGTAAAAGGAATAGACAAGCCTATTTCAAAGATGATAATGGGTGTAATGCTGAACGGCGGAAAAAACTATATGCAGCATAATTCACTGCTGTTTGATGAGTTTTTTGCATCAGGCGGCAACTGCTTTGATACAGCATATATCTACTATGGCGGTAACAGCGAACGTATGCTGGGAAAATGGATTAAGAACCGCAATATAAGAGATAAGGTTGTGATTTTAGATAAAGGCGCTCATACTCCAAACTGCAACCCAGAGGATCTTACAAAGCAGTTGTTTGAAAGCCTTGACCGCCTGCAGAGCGATTATATAGATTTGTATATGATGCACAGAGATAATCTTGAAATTCCAGTAAGCGAATTTATTGATGTGCTGAATGAACATAAAAATGCAGGACGCATTAACGCTTTTGGCGGAAGCAATTGGACTATAGCCAGAGTTGAAGAAGCCAACAGATACGCTGAATCTAAAGGATTAACAGGCTTCTCGGCAGTTAGCAACAACTTCAGCTTAGCACATATGGTTAAACCGGTGTGGGATGGCTGCATAGCTTCATCTGATGCTGAATCTCGTGCCTGGTTTGAAAAAACACAAATGCCGTTAATGTCGTGGTCAAGTTTAGCAAGAGGATTTTTCCTTTACGGCGATCCCAACAATAAGTCAGATGCAAACATGGCAGCATCCTGGTATAGTGATGATAACTTCCGCAGACAGGAACGGATTAAAAAGATGTCGGCAGAACGGAATATACCCATAATGGCAATCGCTATGTCTTATGTTCTGTCGCAGCCATTACAGTTATATGCGCTTTTTGGACCCGCAACCATTGAGGAGTTGAGATTGTCTCTTAAAGCATTAGATGTAGTTCTTTCGCCTGATGATCTCAAATGGCTCAATCTAGAAATATAGGATAACACTATTGGAGAGCCTGTATGCTATATGCGGTCAGGCTCTCTATTTTCCATCCATTCTCTAACAAACTCTTCCGCTTTGATTTTATCGCTGCATTTCAAGCTGCCTTCAATTATTTTATCTACAAGGAATTGCTTTATATGCCTAATATCCGCTCCAGGTGATAATCCTGTAAGCTGCATAATTTCAACTCCATTAAGCGGACTTTCGACTTTATATACTTCCTGATTGGATATAATATCTTCGGTACGTTGTTTTAGCTCAATGAGCGGAGCTATGGAAGCTGATGGTCCGGCACCCAAACGATCAGCAACAGCAAGCGCTATTAAATCAGACATATCCTCACCGGAATCATGCATTAATCTTCTTACGGCTGCATCGCTCCATTCGCTGGTATATTCCCCTACTCGTATATGCATCTCAACAAGCCTGCTGACTCTGGTTATACAGGCATTATGAAACCGCAGTTTGGAAAGCAATTTACGCGTCATCTGCCCGCCCATTACTTCATGCCCATGAAATCTCATGTTGCCCTTGTCATCAAATGTCTTAGTATGAGGTTTGGCAATATAATGGCAGAGCGACGCTAACCTAAGCTCCAGATCTGCATTCTTAGGTAGAGAATCCAGAACATGAAGTGTATGCTCCCATACATCCCATATATGTCCACCGGATTGGTCTACATCAACCATATCAAGCAGCTCGGGAGCAAATTGAGCCAGCAAACCGCTTTCCTTAAGCAGCCTCATACCATTTGATGCATTATCCGAAAGAAGAATTTTTGCAAACTCATCTCGTATGCGCTCTCTGCTAATAATATCAAGCCTGTTGGAATTAGCTGTTATAGCATCATAAGTATGTTCTTCAATGGTGAAATTAAATTTAACAGAAAATCGAATTGCTCGCAGCATTCTCAGAGGATCATCATAAAAGGTTATATCAGGGTCTAACGGAGTTCGAATCAGCCTGTTTTTAATATCATCCATCGCATATGCGGTAAGGTCCTGAATCTCACCTGTGTGAATGTTCTCCACCAGCGTGTTTATCGTGAAATCGCGGCGAATGATATCATCATAAAGTGAAGCTGGTTCAACCTTCGGCTTACGGCTGTTATGTGAATAGCTTTCTTTGCGCGCAGATACAAGCTCAATATTTATACCATCAATACTGATCATGGCAGTGCCAAATCGAGGATAGGTTACCGGTGGATGCAGAGATAAGCCTTTAGCATAGAGGAATTCAGCAAGTTCAAGCGCATTGCCTGCATAAACAATATCTATGTCATCAGAAGGCGGATTGCCCATGATTCTATCACGAACAAACCCTCCAACTATGTATAATTTGTTTTGATAGATGCTGCCTGCTGCTGCATCTCTGATTTTCTTTATAACGGGATTCATTGCACTAAGCTTTGTTATTATTTTCTGCGCACATTTTTTTTAATTCTGGTAATGTGCTCATCAGAAATAGCTTTCTCAAATCCGCGGAATCCAGCAAGCTTGAATCTATGCTTCTGTGCAAGTGCACTTATTTCATCAACCTGAGAAACATTTATCTCCTTGCCTATTGTAAAGTTTTCATACCTTTTCTCAAGAGTGAGTATCATTGTTTCAGACATGCATGCATATGCAGTTTTAGGAGGAAAACCAAAATTGAAGTTGAAATCCACATCACCAGGAACTGCTACAACTCCGCCATCAATCACCAGCACATCATTTCTTTGTTTAGCAACCAGCGCCGATACATCCCTCGGACGCGCAACATCACACACTACAGCTCCAGACTTCAAATCCTTCGGTTCAATGATGGTGTCCAACGAACTGGTTACTGTTATTACAATATCCGCATTACTTATACCGGTATAGATGTCTGTATATACACGCACAACTGCATCTGAATTATCGGTTATATCTTTAGAAACTTTATGCAATGGCTCCAAATTACGTCCTATCAGATTGATCTCCGGTATGGTGCGAGCCATTATCAATCCGCATGTTCTGCCAATTGAACCAGCAGCCCCTACTATTGCCAATGTGGCTTTTGAAGGGTCTATGTCCATCATCTCCGCTGCTTTTATTGAACCTTCTATGGCTGTAGCTATGGTGTAGCTGTTTCCTGTGGTTACAGCAATATTAAGGTTTTTGGCAACAGTTATACCGCCATCACCAACCACCGAAGTATGTGCACCAAGCCCTATAATTTTGGCGCCAAGCTGCTCAGCTATTTTGCCGGATTCAATTATTCTTTTGGCAACGAATTTAGGCGGAAGTGAATGCATCTGTTTTGGTGTAAGCGGGCAGCCTATAAACCATCCTTCTGCTTCTTCACCTGTAGGTGATTTAACACCGGTTATATGTGAAACCTCAAATGGCGATTTATACTTAAGCATCCATTCAAGTATGCTTTCCGGTAAAAACCGCGCTGCAGGAAACTTTCGTGCTATATCTCTTTTTGCATCTAAAGGATGCATAATAAAGGCAAACTTTTCCAATTTTTACTCCAAATTTCTAACAGCTTATACTGGATAGAGCGATTTCCATCTCTTCCAGAGTTTCTGCTTCAGTAAGCATTCTGCGTATAAGGGCAGCATTCGGTATTCTCTTGATATACCATGCAATCTGCCCGCGCATCTCTCTGATTCCACGATCTTCACCATGGAGATCAGCAATCATCCTCAAATGTAATTTGGCAATATCAATCCGCTCCGAAATCGAAGGTTCCGGCAGCAGCTCTCCCGTTTTAAGAAAGTGCGCTGTATCTCTAAATATCCAAGGATTTCCTAATGATGCTCTGCCTATCATAACAGCATCACAATCGGCAGCATCAAACATCCGCTTTGCATCCTGAGGAGATTTAATATCGCCGTTTCCTATAAC
>JAPXND010000047.1:2279-18012 GCA_033808695.1 Armatimonadota bacterium | reverse complement strand
ATATTTGTGTTTCATATTTTATCTCCCCCACCCTCTTATACTTGATCCGTTAGGGTCGGACGGATTGAGTAAATCACATATTTTAGACGACATTAGAACGCCTGACGTTCCGCACTTGACGGTTGACGTAGTCCAAAACTGTTAGATCCGAACTGCATATTGAGATTTGTCGGCCAGGCAATGACATATTTGTCGAGCATATCATCCCATTTCAGTTCAAATACCTCACCCACATTATAAGAGTTAAGCGACTTATTTGTTACCAGTATATTTCCATTTGGCAATATCTGTGCATATGAAGCAGATAATGGCCTGTTGGCGTCCTGTTGATACTGGGAATTATTATAATGACGTATTGATTGACCAGATTCACTATACTCTACTACATGTATACCTATAGCATCTATAACAATATCAGTATATGTTGCAGCGTTTTTGTAAACTCTGTTATAGAATGAAGGATTAAGCAGGTTATATGTTAATGCTGGTGACGCTATGTCAATAGGCAGCCTGGTATATGGCGCACCTATCATCACACCTCTTCCATAGTAAGCTGATGGATTATAGCTCATCTTAATCAAAGCTCCTCCGGGACTCTCCATTCCTTCTTGTGCAGCCTGTTTATTAGAAACAATAGCCATAACCATCCACTCATTCCAATTAGCTGGGTCAGGCATAACTCTTGCACTTGTGTAGGAATACTGTTTGCCTTCAAGCGTTGAACTTGATATCCAATTGAGAACATTAACAAACGTTTGTGTTGCTTCATTCCATACTTGAACAACATCAATTACACGGAAATTACCTGTATCCGCTATCAGGAAATGGTATTCCGGCATATCGGTTTCATCATTCCACTGCATCCAGGCTGTTACATCCTGTGGATTGCTTATAGTTAATGGCATGCCAACCGGCATAATTCCTTTAGGGTCTATAAAGCCTCTTACTTCTTTAATGGTGTTTCCACCGGAATCAATCAAAACTATTCTGTTATTGCCAGTATCTGCAACTACTATGCCTCCAATATCGGTTCTGCGGGCAACAGCCGGTCTGTTAAAAGGAACTGCATTTATACTCAGCAGCGAGTCCATGGTGCCGCTGATTGCTGTGTCTGCAAAGGTATTTGCTGCATCACATGACCAAACAACGTTTCCACCGGAATCAATTTCAACAATTCGGTTGCCATCGGCAACTAGTGTTACTGCATTGTATAGAACACTTAAACCATTTTTGGTTGCAACTGCCAAAATTCCGTTCGATCCTGCTGCTGCAGCATATATAGGAGATGGCGGACCAGTTGATACCGGTATTTGATGCATATATCCTGATTTTTCATACCATTTCAATAATACGCCAAGATTATTGGCAACTGTAGTTTCTGTATTTCCTGCACCTGGATCTAATCTTGATACGGCATCTTCCATTTTATTAACATCAACAGAAGCCAAATTTCCATTTTCAAGTCCTACAAACAATTTGGTTCCATACAACATTGGTGATGAAGTTGCTGCAGCTGGTAATTTTACACACCAAACCAGGTTATTCCATCTGTCTCTTTCATGATACCACATATTAGTCTCTGCATTAGTATGTGGAAAAGCGTAGTGTGTTTCTATTTCCCTTGTCTGTCCGTCACCACCTGCATAATTTGACTTAATGTATGCTATGGTAATATTCTGTGTTGTACTAAATTCTTGATTGGGCATACCGGGGCGTAAATTTCTGAATGAAATTTTACCCGATGCATAATTAACATCCACCCAATTATTATCGCCTCTGTTATTGGGATTATATATAACCTTCATAGATTCTGATGTTGGGTTCATAGAATCATCTTGGATAAATTCAACAGTTGTACCCATCTGAATCGGTGTTCTAAGACTAATCTCTGTGATTGGTGATGACTCGTAAGCCATAATATAGCTGCCTTTGTCTGTTTCCACCACATAATATGCCATACCATCACCAACTGATGGTGATCCAACAAACCTTTCAAAATTACCTATAAGATCTGGAAATTGCAGATCTGTAAGAGCAGATCGCCATACAACCTCTGTTCGTATAGAGGCGCCTCTTCTTGGATCTGGGTTTGCCGATTCCTGAGCGGCATATATAGATCCATTATCTGTACCAAAATGCAGAATATCATCTCTATCCAAAGCAGGAGTACCTACTACACTCGGTTGTTCTCCTCCAATATTACTATTAGCCTTAATTGTTATGGTTGATCGCGGATTAAAATTTGTACTTTTTGGATCAGTTTCATAATCCGCAATTATCGGTCTGCCTAAGTAACCTGCATCAGCTACTGCATCCATATTAACCTCAAAAGTGCCGGGCTGTGCAGACAATCTGACTGCTGCTGACGGCAATTCATCATAACTGCTGCCGTTTGGTATATAAACACGCCATGAATTATTTTTTATGCTGCACCCAATCGATCTTCTAGACATCAAAGGCACCCAGCCAGTACCGGAGGACTCTGATGTCAACATGTCATTAAACACCCTCATGGGATAGACCTGAATACCACCAGGGGTTGTGGCAATCGATTTCCGCGGAACATAAACCAACTGTTCTACCGTGCCGGTAATTCTGTCATACACATAACCCACAGTCGGAGAACCAGTTAAATCTCCCATTGTCGTTATAGGTCCTTTTGGGGCAACCCAGTCGGACATTGCGCCTAAGTCGAAATCTGTTAAGCCATGCAGTGCACCGTCACCGCCAGCTACAAACAATCCGCCGTCACTGTATACTAGAGATGGAATATTATTATCGTTAAACGACGCCAACGGATTTGCTCTAAAAAGCTGTAGAGGTGAATGATTTTCATCAATCCTGGCGTCAAATCCCAATACACTGCCATCAGGATTAACAGCTGCTACTGCAGGTATAGCATCACTATCCCAGGGCACATATGCTGCGGTTAATCCGGCGCCTACACCCACATTTGCCCTCCAAAGCTCATCATATGGAACACCTGCAATCTGTTCGGCAATGCCATCATCCGTGGAACCATTCAAGTCTCTGTCTCTTGACATGGAAAGATCAAATGCGTGAAGCACTCCTCCCATATCTACATAGAAAACCATATCATCCAATATCACCGGCGATGTATAATTAGGATTAGCTGATGTATTAGTATCCTTATATTCCCAAAGTATTGATAACGGTGCGCCTACTTCTGCAAATGAATAGCCTGTATGTCTTGGATCTTTGCGCACTGTTGTATACTCAGAACCCCAGTTAACAATGTTATAAGCCATTTTTAGATCTTCTGTGTGAGCTGTCATTAGAATAGGCGTATTTGTTCTTACTATTCCAAGACTTATATCTGCACCAGCAAGAACTATATGTCCGCTGCCATATTGAGCTCCGCTAATGATAGCTTTATCAGAGTTATCTTTCACAATGGTAGAAAAATATTTTGCAGCCGGCGGTTTATTACTGCCGTCAGTAACTATTGATGGATTTCTAATGCCAAGTCTTGTTATATCCATCCATGAAAGCTGAAACGGTCTAGCAACAAGCGGATGAGAATTGCTTGTGCTTGTAAATGGTCCTGTTCCGCCATCTTTAAATTCAATTGCACTAATGAAAAAAGTGCTGAAATCTATATCTCCTACGCCTCTTTCAATCCACAATGTACCACCGGAATCAACAAACTTCCGTAATTTCTCTCGCTCCTCAGTAGAGAATCTGAAAGGACTTGGACAACCCTGAGGGTAGGCAAGATAAAGAACATCCATCTGCGAAAGCTCATCTATAGGAGTACTAATCGAGACTTTCCAGTAAGCGCTTGCTTTTTTATCGTTTGAAAATGCAAAAGGATTCACAAACTCCCAGCCTGCAGGTTTCAAATCCATGCGCTGATCCATTACATAAAACATCAGTGTAGATTTAGGCATATATTCTATACTGTTTCTTGTAAAAGACAATACGCCCGCTTTTATAACTTTTCTCTGATTATTATATGTAAGGCTGCCAGCCATTAATGTACTGGATAAAAAACAAGCGCCTATAATAGCAGCAATAAAGTATTTAATAAATCTATTTTTCATCTCATACACCATCCCACAGAGTATATTACTCCAATTAACCCTCGCACAACAGCGGGGATATAAGGTTATTTTCTAATTTTTGTTCTGTGTTATACCGATTCACCAGTGTATAACAATTGTGTGCTTACCGGAAGCTTAGGCGTTACCGGTAAAGGCCTTCCGTATTCATCCTTACGCAATGGTCTTATGTTGCTATCTATTGGTGTAAGCATTGGATTAGATAGAATTGGATCGTATATTAAGGTTAATCCCTTACGAGCGCCATCAGATGCGTTTTCAGGATGTATAGGATATCTGTATTCATCCGTATATATACCTGCTGAGCCATGCTCTCCAGGTATCCAGCCCCACTTAGACATCCAATCCATAGAGTCACCGGTTGATGCGGGAAGATTTTCACTTACAGCGCCATATATAATAACTCTCACATCTATTGGCTCACCATAGAACGGCCATTCGTCATTTACCCCAACAGGGCGATAGCGCGGCGGGCTTTGAGCAAGATAGTTATCTCTTGTATCATTTGGATCAGGGTTAAACCATGTGCCTGGTATTACAAAAAACGATCCATTCTGTGCATATAATAATGCTTCTATTCTAATATCTGCCGGCATCACAGCTGCCCTTGATATGTAATAGTTCAGCAAACCGCTTGTCTGCATCATACTCTGATTAAGCTGGAATGAAACAGAATTATATACACCAGGTGCATTGTACACGGTATATCCTGCATTATTAAATATGTTTCCATTTTCAACAAGCGGGAAAACTGCATACTCCCATCCTGGTTCTTTTTGATTTAGGGTTGCATCTCCTAAAGCATAAATCGCATCTTCATCTGCACCTGTATTTCTAAAGAGATACAATGAATCATACGGATTATTTGATGGATAATTTATCAGCATATTGATATAAGATGCACCATAATCAACTGGCGATGTATGTCTTACATATAGCTTAATGGGCAAGTCCTCGCCAAATATAGCTTTTCCGCTTCCATCAACAAGATCTATACCGTTATCGCCATATGCAAAATTCATCCAGAATGTTTTATCCTGCGAAACTTCAAAATAATCTCCTCCGCTTCCAGATGCAATAATCTCGTTTGCAGGAGCAAAGAACTGAGTTGTATTTACGCAGATATTATCCTTTGCCAACAGGGATATAGCGCCGTCCTTTTCAGCAATGGGCATACCCTGTCCATTTTTATCATTCTTTAGTATATTTCCATCTATATATATCGTTGCACCAGATACTACAGTCAACTGATTTGTATATGCATCATTTGGTGTAGGCGTTCTGGGCAGCGTGCCTTTTATACGTATATTGCCTTCTGCAAATATTACACCATTCTTAGGATAAGGCATTATCATGCGCTCTGCCGAACCCTGTATCTGATTTCCATGCTTGTCATACCAAACATACTTAGGCTGACCGGGACCGCTGTCGTGTGTAATTATCATATCCGGACCGGTCATTAAGTTATTATCGCCATCGGCGTTATCCAAATCGTATGGAGTAAGATATATTATAATTCCAGGCGGAGTATAATACGGTCCATTCCAAAACTGACTTCCAGGTTTTGTCCAGTTGCCTCTTAAAGTATATACACTGCTCTCAGGCTGAACATCAAGCTTGTTATCAATATATATACCGTTGCCCCAACCGTAATACCCTGTGTTAAACCAGTTTCCAGCATGATCCTGAATCCATTCACCGGAATTACGTGTAAGGTCTCTATATCGTCCCAATCCTCCAGAAGATCCATCTGCATCTATAATTGGAGGCGCTATTTTGGATATATTTCTGGGCAATGGATTAGGCAAGTTGGCATCACCCTCAGGTCTGCCGTCTCTATAACTTCCTATATCTGATATAGATAAATCAGATCGTCTCAAAGGTATAGTTGTAAACAATGTCCTATTTGTAACAAAGTCATATGCTGCACTTTCTTGCGCTGCATATCCGCCGGATGTACTTCTATTTATCAACACTCTTGTTATAGTATCTGGAATGTTATTGCCTTCACTTACAACATTTGCGTGTCTTATATCGCCGGCAACTTCTACACTGTCGCCTCTGTCAGCATTCAGGTATATGTAATTAGTTCCATACCATGCCAAGTCGCCATTAACTCTTATTGGGGCTCCCATTAAATCATTAGGCAAAAGCTCACCAGATTTAGTTGGATCCTTCAGCTCGCCATAGGTTGTTACAAATCCCGAACTGCCAAGACTTATCTCATTATTTCTATTGTCTTTATTGGTTACATACCGAGCGTAGTCTGTAATTCCTATCGATTTGTAAGCAACTCTCTCATATTTTTGTCGGCTAGGTTGAGCCTTCCATGTTGTAGGATCATGTTCATCAACCACGCCTACACGCCCAATAGATTCAATTTTTATATATTTAGAAAGTGGATCTCGTCCATTAGGAACATATGTTACTCTTATTAAAAATCGTCCTTTTCCATATGTATATCGGGTAAATCCACTTATTAACCACTCATAGTCTGGATCTTTCTCTTGGGGTAAATCTCCGGCAGCAGGAATTATTGTGTTGTCATACATTGATTGGATCAGCACAGGATACTGCGGTGTTGGACGCCAGTCTGCACCATCGGCGCCATATGTAAGCTGCTGATCAGCAAAATTTAATCCAGCCTCTGCAAGATATTCAGCTCTTTGAGTATCTTCACTTCTTTGTGTTCTGGTTATATTTCTTACAAGCATAGTTGCAAATATTCCAGCCATAAAGATTAAGAAAAACATTACAAATAGAGCTATAATTAGTGATTGTCCTCTCTCATTTCTGAGATGTTTTGACAAACCATTTTTATTTTTTAACATGTTAGTAATCATTCAGACCACCCCATTCTTTGGGAGACAAGCTGTTAGTTTGCAATATTCTTAAGGTGAACCTTGCCTGTTAGCTGCATAGTTTGCGGCTTCTTAGTAGAAGCATCATATATTCTCATACCCAAATTAATCGTTAACAATTCTTTAGTAATATAGTTGGCTTTTAGCTTATCATCTGGTTTATTATTCTGCTCACTATAAAACAGATATATACTGCGGTCTGCCGGAAGCGGAACACCTATTCCATACTCTGTTTGAATGGAATGGAAGTATATTGCAGCTGTTCCATCCATGTCATCAACAAATTCTCCATCATCGTTTCTTACTGGATGTTGAACATCCAATTTATACTGATTCTTAGCAGGTTCGTTTGTCATATCATAAAATGGAACTCTGCTATATGGTATAGTTCTTGCCGGCGCCAAATAATCAGGTCCAAAAACACGTTCCAATCCTGGAACAACTGTGCTGTTTCCAAGTATACCGCTTGCATCAATATCAATATTTAAATATGGAAGTGTTCTGTTTCTTGGATGATGAAACTCCCACAATCTATATCTGTCCATCATTGGTGCGTAATCATAATAGCTGTTTATTGCATTTGTTGGTATTACAAGACTTGCAGGAAATTTTGCACCAAAGTCACTGGTAAGTTTTTCACTTATATCAAAATTTACATGTGGAAATGCAAAATTTACTTTTCCGCCTTTTGTATCTACGGTAAATGCCAATTCGGGTAATACATTAGCGCCAGGTACTACAGTATCTCCAACACCAAATTGATACCCGCGGTAATTTACATTCGCTTTTGTGTTTTCATAATTGTTTAAATCAAAAACTAAAGCATCGGGCTCTTTTCCATCCGGTTTCATTCTATAAATTCCAATATCAGATTTTTCTCCGCCTGCTTTTTGCATTGCCTTATAGATTATTGCCGGAGTGTTATTATCCTGTTTTCTTCGTAAAGTAATTTCGTATGGATATATCCAATTTCCATACTTGGATTTATAGACCACCGGAGGTATATCACTATCACTGTTTTCCGGATCGTTATCGGCATTGGTTACTGCAATTAAAGGATCATTTTTAACTGCAGTAGGTGCAAAGGTAACAGTAGGCGTAATCGACGGCTTACCGGTTGAATCGAACTTCAATATAGCCAAATCTGCGTCTCTTGGCGTTACCAGAGCTGTACTTATTCTTTTCCACGCCTGTGCATAAGTCTGTGCCGTGCCATCTGGATTTGTTATGCCATTTGGCGAATTATCATAAAAAAAGTTAGGCTTAGCAAGATTTGCACTCATGCTGTTTGCTTGATCAAATAATTTTGCATCATATGGACTAAATTCCGCACGATATAGGATGAACATATTGTCAGGACTTTTGCCTATTTTTGTATATCTGTTTGAATACGGTTTGGTAGGGTCACTAAGTCCAATAAAATACCTTATCACTTTTGTATCTGGCGCTAAAGGCTGAACAGGTCTTAACTCTAAAAGGCTGCCATCATATTTACAATGCGGAGCAGCTTCTTCACCTCTTACAAATTCTCTAGGGTTCCCAGCGCCATGCACAGAATCAGGTTCTGTGCAATATCCATGCATTCTGGGCATCACAAAATCAATTCTTGCGCCATAAGCTATAGGCATTGCTGCAGCATCTGATGGATCTGGTACTATACCTGCTTGGTTAGGAACATAAAAACTTGTTGCTTGATGTGTGTTATCATAAGCATACATTGCATCTTGGAGTTCGCGCTTCATTTTTGTCAGTGCACTTCGTGCATTATCCTGCGCCCTAACTTGTGTTCCTGCTCTGCGTGTAAAACTAAAGCTCTGCATAATAGGCGCCATAACCAGCCCTATAATAACCACTGTTAGAGCCATTACAACTAGTAGTTCTACCAGAGTAAAGCCTTCTTTTTTTTGTATTTTCTGCTTCATAATGATGCCTCAAGGTTACTCAGTTGCCGTCAATATATCGGACGGGTTAAATATGTTTGAATATCAGCTTTCTTCCATTTCCATGAAGATGCTAATCCACCGCCGCTGGTTCGCCATATAGTTCTTACTCCAACCGATGTTCCATAAACTTTGGATACTTGTGTAAGAATAACATCTGTCTTACCGCTGTCAATCTGTTTTTGTTTAAGATCTATATAGCACAGTCCCGTTAAACTATCTACCTCATTGGATATTTGGAACGATTCACTTTGAACGAAATTTATTGTGTCTATGTTATTTGATTTATATGCATAACTTACAGCAACCGTTGCACCGGCATAGCATAATGGGAAATATATACGGTCATTTGCCCCTATGTAATAGTTGTTATATCCAAAGGCATTAAGATCTGTAGGTATATCAAATCGTCGGTTATATTCGCTGTATGCTTTAAATACCTGAACTGCCCAATCGCCTACAGCCTTATACAATATAATAAAGTCGCGATCGTGTAAGCTCTTATGGAATCCAACTATACCGTCACGGAAATTTACACTAAGTGCAGGTGCATTAATAACATCTACTAACGAATCTTCATTATATGTTCTGCCGTTTTCAGTATCTATTGCCAGAACACTGTAATTTAAGTTAGGAGCGATACCAGAATAATCATTACTGCCTGCCTTTTTCAAAGATTTAAGTGACAGCTTAACATTAATGTACTCATCTTCTGAAGATGCCGGCTTAGACGGAACTTTACGTTCATCTCTTATTACATGCCAGTCTGCCACATCATAATCAATAAATGCTGTAAGCATCTGATTGCCGGATGAGGTGAGTTCATTGTAATCATATCCATACGGATTAAATGATATAATTCCTGCTGCGGCATTGTTAACAATATACTCATACGGATCAGACTGACTCCATGGAATTGTACCGTCTGCTTCTATAGTATTAGTTATATCATTAAACGCTCTTCTTACTACATCGGTACCTTCTTCAATTCCAGCAAATCCTGGAATATCAGCAACAGGCAAACTCTGCATTGGCGCAAGTGGATTTGGCGCAACCAAATCTACTGTATCAGGATCAGGGTCTGTATTTGTTCTTGCATCTACAAAAAGTGTAACTTTATCCACTTTTACAAGCCTAGGGGCGGCGCCAGATTGATCCCAATATGAATATGATATAATAAACCGTCTATTGTAATCAGCTCGTCTAAAATATATCTTCCCATTACTATAATCAATGGAATAATCCCTGTTGCCCATCCATACAAGCCATCTGGTATCCGTAGTTAATGCTGCACGTCTCATTGGATTGCTGTATATATTTAATCCGATTGTATTGGATGTTGCAACCGGACTGAAATTTAACATATACATAGAGCCTTTTTGCCATTCTGCATCTGATGCCATAGGAGATGGTATTCGTGTTGCCTCTCCAATTATTCTGCGGAATCTATTGGCATCGCTGAAATAGTATTCCTGTCCGGCAATAGCATTAGGAATCACGCCCATAGCTTCGGGATCTATATTTGTTATACAATTAGCTGCATTTTGCGGGTCGATTGCCACAATGCCGTCTGGGAGGTTTTCAATACGGCCTTTAATACGTTCAAGTTCTGATTGTGCAAGTCTGTTAGCTATCGTTGCGTATTCAGTTTGTCTTACTGTTGAAAAACCACCTGGGAATATTTGCAATACAATAAGTATTCCTGTAACAAATATTACCATTGCTACCAGAATTTCTATTAGCGATATACCTTTTTGATTTCTAATACACCTAAGAAGCTTCATTTGCTTCACCAACTTGACCGGCGATAAATCACCGTTACTTTTTTGGGCTGACCAAAATTTGTACAAATTTCACCCCACCCTACACATTCCTGCTGATATTTATTCGACTTTATCTTTCGCAGAAATGTTCCTTAATAAATGAGGCAACTATATTTTTAATACAGTTACCTCATAAAACTAAGTTTAAATCAATGCACAGCTTAGTGACCTGAGCTTGGATATATTTCCGCCCATACATTTGTCCAGCCGGCATCAAAAACAGTTTTACTTGGAACTAATTTGGTTGAGCCATCTAAGAACAGCACTATATCATTACTGCCATTGCTCGGTGTTCCATCACCTGCTGCATCTCTGTGAAGAGAACATCTTGTTATAATTGTGTCTGATGGCGGCTCTTTCCACCTTAGCTGTCTGCTTATAACAGCAAGCTGTGCTTCACGCTCATTTACGTCGGAATATTTATTTGTTACGCTTGCTGCATCTTCATTTGTCCAGATTGGTGCATAGTTAGCTTGATATTCTGTTGATCCTTTAGGCATTTGAATATCATATGTAGATGCTACATACAAATAATATGCCGGACTTGAGTATTCTTCTGGTGCACTTGGTTTATTAAGCTCTCCTATTCTTCTCATTGGAGGATTGCTTAAACTAAAATCCAATGTATTTAGATAAGTATACATGGGATCGGGCGCTACCTCATTAGATTTTGCTCTTGATAATGGACATTTAACATCTGATGACGATTTTATATATTCCGGATACAAAGAAACAAGAGTTCCATTTTCCAATGTTCCTGTGCTGTCTGATAATGGATACGGCTCTACAATGTTTCCGCTGCTATCCAGTTTCCACTTAACAGGTCCAACAATGAACTCCGGATATCTATGTTGATCAGATTTGAAAAGCTGTACAGCCTGGAAAATATTTCCCATATTGCTGATACATTGTGTTCGTCTTGCAGATTCTTTTGCAGACGACATTATGGGGAATATAATTGCTGCCAATAGAGCTATTATCGCAATAACAGTCAGCAACTCCACCATTGAAAATCCAGATTGTTTTCTGGCAAACATTTTAGTCCTCCTCGTGTGGGTACCAATGCTATTATACGGGTTAGTAAATGCCATACAAGCCTAAATACCAAGTAACAATTTCCTGTCCATAGAACATTGTAATGAATGCTCCCGCAACCATCATTGGTCCAAAAGCTATATATTCTTTTCCTGTTTTACCTTTACCGGTAAGTTTTCTTTTTATCAGCAGGAATATAGCTATAACTCCACCGATTATAACTGCAAACAAAAAAGAGCGCATTGCATTTGCAATTAAAAGATTTGCTCCTATTGCAGCAGCTAGTTTTACATCCCCCCCGCCAATTCCTTCCTTCTTGTAAATATAGTAGCTTACCATTGCTACAATTAGAAATATTCCTCCACAGAATATAACTGCTATAATAGAATGTGGTATTGGCAAATTAAAACTGGTTGCCGGCAAAGGAATATAAATAGGTTTATTTACACCAGTTATAATATTTGCTATATCTCCGGCAACTCCTATTATTATACCAAAAACGCTTAACTGATCTGGTATAATCTGATGTTCCATATCTATCAGAAATATTGCAATTAGTGATGCGCCGAATAACAAATACATCACTGAGCTAATATTTAATCCAAATTTCAAATAAACCAGAACAAAATATATCCCGGTTATCAACTCAACTGCAAAATACCGCCAAGTGATAGGCTTTTTACAATACCTGCATTTTCTTCCCTGTATAAGGAAGCTTAATAATGGAATAAGATCCCAAGCCTTTAACGGTGTATTGCAATTGGGGCAATGAGATGCCGGTTCTACCAGAGATTCATCCCTTGGCAATCGCCATATACAAACATTGAGAAAGCTGCCTATCACAGTTCCTAATATAAAGGCCAGCATCAAGGCAGCCCAATCAATCATTATCTATGCTTCCTATCTTATTCGCCGCCGCCAGCGAGATTTGTAATGATTTTAAGCAATGGCTGGAACATGGCTATAACTATAAATCCTACTACAGAACCAAGCATAACAATCATAACTGGTTCTATTGCCGAGGTAAGGCTCTGAAGCGCTGCATCTACCTCAGACTCATAGAATTCTGCTACTTTTGTTAACATAGAGTCTAAAGATCCCGATTCCTCACCAATTCCTATCATTTGAACAATCATTGGTGGGAACAGTTTGCTCTTTGCAAGCGGTTCTCCTATTCTGTCTCCTTCTCTAATTCTTGCTCTTGCATGTAAAACTGCATCGCTTATAATTGAATTAGATACGGTTCCTGCAACAGTTTCCATTGCGGTTAGAATTGGAACACCACTTGATAACAGTGTTGCAAGTGTTCGTGAAAATCTTGCAAGACTAATTTTATGGTTCAATGTACCAAATACTGGCGCCTTTAGTTTGAGATGATCATACAAACGGCCTCCAATTTTGGTGGATAAAAACATTTTTAATGATATTACTACCACTACTACAATAGCAATCATCATATACCATTTTGTTATTAAGAATGTACTGAAACTCATTAATGCTCTTGTCATACTGGGCATATCTTCTGGTTTCATACCAAGTTCCAAGAACATATTCATAAAAGACGGCAGTATAAATGTTACCAATCCCAACACAATTAATACAGCTACGCTTAAAACAATTACTGGGTATGTCATAGCGCCTTTAACTTTTCGTCTCAATTCCATATCAGCTTCAAGGAACGAAGACAAACGCTGCATACTCTCTTCAAGCGCACCGCCAACTTCGCCGGCTTTTACCAAACCTACAAATAGGTTGTTAAAAACATTTGGAAATCTTGCCATCGATTGTGATAACATTTGTCCTGCTTGAACGTCAGTTTCTATCTCACCAACGATATATTTCATCTTAGGGTTTGTAGCCTGCTGACCAAGTACATTTAAGCATCTAACTAGTGTAACACCAGCATCAATCATAGTTGAAAACTGTCGGCAAAACATAGTTAAATCTGCAAGTTTTACACCACCTATATTACTAACGCCGGTTCTACTTGCAGCATTCTTGGATAGTTCAATTTTTTGTACAATTGCACCTTGCTCTTGCAAACGACGTGCGATGGCGCTTTCATTCTCGCCATCTAATGTGCCTTCCTTTATCTGCCCTGAAGCATCTTTTATTGTGTAATTATATGTTGGCATTTACATCACATCCTTCAATTTTAATCTGCATATAGATCATGTCATTACTGCCTGCTAACTGTTGGCTTTCCCTGACCGCTTGCGGCCATGGATATCATTGTTTTAAATTCTTCCTGATTCATTGCTCTTGAAAGCGCCTCATCATATGTTATTATGCCTCTGGAATAAAGATCTTTAAGAGCTTGATCCATAGTCTGCATACCCTGTGCTGCACTTGTTTGCATTGATGATGTTATTTGGTGTGCCTTAGATTCTCGAATTAGGTTCCTTATAGCTGATGTTGCTATCATTACTTCCATTGCACATACACGCCCCGGAACGCCTGCTCTTGGCAATAACTGCTGGCAAAGAACCGCCTCTAGGTTGTTAGACAGCATAAACCGAATCTGTTCCTGCTGACCGGGAGGAAATACATCTACAACTCTGTCTATAGTCTGCGGTGCATTATTAGTATGCAGTGTTGCTAATACCAAATGCCCGGTTTCCGCACAGGTAATTGCTGTTGAAATTGTCTCTAAATCTCGCATTTCACCTACAAGTATTACATCCGGATCTTCTCTAAGCGCTGCTCTAAGTGCATTATTAAAAGTTTTTGTATCCAAACCAACTTCACGTTGATTGATTATACTCATTCTGTGTTGATGCAAATACTCAATAGGATCTTCAATAGTTATTATATGCCGGCTGCTTTCCATATTTATCTGATTTATCATGGCAGCCAATGTTGTTGATTTACCACTTCCGGTAGGACCTGTTACTAATATAAGTCCTCTTGGCTTTCTGGTTAATTCTTCCAATAAAATGGGCAATCCAAGCTCTCTTATAGTCGGAATTTTAGCTGGAATCACCCTAAATGCAGTTGCAACAGTGTTTTTATCTTTATAACAGTTAACACGAAATCGCGATACTTTGCCTAATGAATAGGAAAAGTCTAATTCTAAAGCTGATTCAAATCTTTGGATCTGTTCATCAGTTAAAATATCATAAACCAGTCTTTGTGATTCCTGACCTGTTAGTAAATTGAAGGAAGTTGGATAGAGCTTGCCATCTATTCTTAAAACTGGTGGTATACCTACAGCTAGATGGAGATCCGAGGCGCCTCTCTCTACAACCATGCGCAAAAGATCATCGACATGTATGTCATCAAGCCGTCTTGCTTTTTGACCTGGCTGCTGCTGCATCAATTGCGGTCCACTTGGTAATAATTGAGTGTTAGATTGCACTCCAAATTCCTCCACTTAAAAATAGGTATAATCAAAAACTAATGACCAGCTGTAAATACAACTCTGCTGACTTCTTCAGGAGTAGTTATGCCGTCAAGCACCTTTTGAAGACCATCTTCGCGCAATGTTTTCATACCATTTGCACGGGCAGCTTCTCTAATATCTGCCAAAGGAGCGCGACGAACAACTAATTCAGCTATTTCATCATTAGTTGTAAGAAGTTCATATATGCCAAGCCTGCCTTTTAATCCGGTATGTCTGCAGGTCTCGCAACCTCTGCCTCGCCACAGCGTAATCATTTCATCTTTGTCTACAGGTTCATAACCTAAAATTCTCAATTCGGTAGCTTTTACTTCATATTGCTCTTTGCAGTTTTGACATACTTTTCTTGCAAGTCTTTGTGCAAGAATACCAATAACTGTAGCTGATATAAGATATGGTTCCACACCCATATCACCCATTCTGATAACAGCAGATGGAGCGTCATTAGTATGTAGTGTTGAAAGAACAAGGTGGCCTGTAAGTGATGCTTCTACAGCAATCTCTGCGGTTTCAAGGTCTCTCATTTCACCAACCATGATTATATCAGGGTCTTGCCGCAGGAATGATCTCAGCGCAGTGCCGAATGTTAATC
>JAPXND010000047.1:0-2269 GCA_033808695.1 Armatimonadota bacterium | reverse complement strand
TTTAACATTTACCTGCACCTGTGAAATACCTGCTAGCTGGTATTCAACAGGGTCTTCAATTGTAATTATGTTTTTCTCTACAGAGTTAATTTTATGAAGTACTGAATACTGTGTAGTTGTTTTGCCGCTTCCTGTTGGTCCTGTTGATAGAACCATTCCGTTTGGCTGAACTATCAATTCTTCCATTCTTGCTAATGTTTCGGATGTAAATCCTAATTTGGTTAAACCGATCAAAACACTGCTTTTGTCAAGAATTCGGCAAACAATTTTTTCGCCGTATACAGTAGGAAGGCAGCTGACACGAAGGTCAAAATCTTTATTGTCAAATCTAATCGCTATACGTCCGTCTTGCGGTACTCTACGCTCAGCAATATTCATATCTGCCATAATTTTGAAACGTGAAATCAAAGGAGGTTGAATATATTTAGGTACCGTCATCTCTTCATGAAGAACACCATCAACTCTGTATCTTATTCTAACCTGACGTCTATCTGGCTCTATATGAATATCTGATGCGCCAAGCCGTATAGCTTGGTTGATAATTGTGCTTGCAACACGAATAATAGGCGCCTGTTCAGCAACCTGAGCTATTGCATCAGGATCATCATCTTCACCTATATTAGTTGCAGCGTAGGAGTCTATTGCATCCTTTATACTCGAAAGTCCTCCGCCACCTGTATCGCTTGTGCTTTGAACAGGCGCATTAGAGGATGTATCATCAACTCCACCTCTGTAATTGCGGTTAATTGCTTCATCTATTGCT
The DNA here is from genome assembly GCA_033808695.1 of Armatimonadota bacterium. Classification (GTDB taxonomy): domain Bacteria; phylum Armatimonadota; class UBA5829; order DTJY01; family DTJY01; genus JAPXND01. Next base: position 1,506 of record JAPXND010000047.1, on the reverse strand, counting down.
TCTGGAATTGCTAATGCAGGAACAATTTGCAAACCCCTTGTTACTGATCGCAAATCATCTAACGCAACTATATTCTGTGTGTTAGAAATTGCAACTGTTAGACGGTTGCCTTGCTTTAGCACCGGCATAACCTTATGACGCCGCACTATATTTTCAGGCACAACATTAACAGCGCTGGGATCGATTTTTTGTACAGTCAAATCAACAAAAGGTATGTTCATCTGACGTGCTTTTGCCTGCATTACCACTTTAGCGGATGCATAGCCAAGGTCTATTAGTATCTGCCCAATATCACCAGGGGCTGCTTTTTGGGCTTCTTTTGCCTCAGCAAGCTGTTCCTTAGTTATTACCTGTGCTTCAAGAAGCAAGTCGCCGATGTCTTTTCTCATTGATACCATAGCTCGGGGACCTCCCAAAACTTGTCTTTACGAATCTTATCACTTGTCTAAGTTATTATAACATCGTAATAACAGGAACGCAACAAAAAAATTAATTATCGGTGATAGTTTTCATTATTTCTGATCTCATAATTTGTGCAGGAGCTTCTTTTCCAGTCCAAATTTTAAAAGATGCAGCCCCTTGATAAACCAACATCATAAGACCATTAGATGCACCGATACATACCTCTTTTGCCTTATTTAGCAGCTTCGTTTCAAATGGATTATATACTTGATCATATACAAACATTTCTTTATGAAGCAGCTCTAACGGAAATGGCGAGCTGTTTACATTAGGATACATGCCTGCCGATGTGCAGTTAACAAGCAAATCCGCCATGCCTATGGCTTTCTGCATATCGTCATAATCATAATCCACTACTTCCAACGACCACTTAGAATCAAGCTTTTTCAAAGATCTTGCGAGATTAACAGCACGTTCCTTGGTTCTATTTATAATTCTCACATTTGCGCCGGATTTCAACAATGCATATGCTGTTGCTCTGGCACTGCCGCCGGCGCCTGCAATAACGGCATTGCAGCCTGAAGGATTCTGCCACTCATCAATTAATGATTTCATAAATCCTTCGCCATCTGTGGTGTAACCGTTTAAACAACCATTGCAATTATGAATGGTATTAACCGAACCAATGCTATCTGCATCTTCACTTACCCAATCCAGATATTTAATTACATCGTTTTTGTAAGGTACGGTTACGTTTACACCAATAAATCCAAGAGCTTTAATTCCTTTTACTGCTGTCCCCAGATTTTCTGGATCTACATCAAATGGCAGATAGATATAATCCAGATTCAAGTATTCAAATGCTGCATTTTGCATAATTGGAGAGTATGAATGCTGAACCGGATGACCTAATAATCCTACTGTTCTTGTTTTAGCAGCTTCATTTAGGTACAATTATATACTACTTTCATCTGACGCTTTACGTTCCTATTTTGTTCCAAAAATAATCATTTTTTATGATTATTTTTTATCCAACCGCGTTTGCGGAATGAATTCATCATAGATTTTTCAAATAATCTGCTTATCTTAGTACCGAAAAATTCT
>JAPXND010000046.1:14165-18322 GCA_033808695.1 Armatimonadota bacterium | reverse complement strand
TCATAATAGTTATTCCAAACGACCGGCTGCTTGCTCTAGCTGATAAAAAGACAACTCTTATGGAAACGTTTCGAATGGCAGATGATGTTCTAAGGCAGGGAGTTCAGGGTATTTCGGATATAATAACTATTCCAGGGTTGATAAATGTAGATTTCGCAGATGTTAAGTCTATCATAACCAATGCCGGATCGGCATTGATGGGAATAGGCAGAGCAATGGGAGATAACCGCGCGGTAGAAGCGGCGCAGGCAGCAATATCAAGTCCACTGCTGGAAGCATCTATTAATGGAGCAAAAGGCGTTCTATTCAATATAACTGGCGGAGAAGATCTCACTCTATCTGAAGTAAACGATGCTGCAGAAATAATATACAATGCATCTGACAAGCACGATGCAAACATAATATTTGGCGCAGTAATTGATGAAAAGCATGGAGGAGCTGTTCAGGTAACTGTATTGGCAACCGGATTTGACGGCAAGAAACCTATTATTCCTGATCGCATAAATACAAAAGGGCAGCCGTCTCAAAAACAGGATTCCAACCCGGATAAGGGAGTGGATATACCAGACTTCCTAAAGAACAGATAAAATGAGCGCATGAATTTTAAAGCATCGATGTATAAAAACAGCTATCGATGCTTTAAAATTTTATACAAAATACTTCTACGCCGTTTATCATAGTTTTATTTCCGCCATAGACGCCAACTCCTGCACCAACCAAAACATCTGAGAAGTAGTGGTCGGATTTGCGAACTCTCGCATACCCCACCCCTGCAGCGATTGTATAATATATCCACTTTTGTTTGGGATATCTATGAGCTAATACTGTGGCTGCAGCAAAGGCATCAGCCGTATGTCCAGATGGGAAAGAGTCATTGCGGGCAGTAAGCGATGATGCATCTTCAGCCAACACTAAATCCGGTCGTTTTCTGCGTATTACCGACTTTATTCCCTTAGTAATGATATAAGATTGAATAACAGCTGCACCGGCAAGCTTTGCCGTTTTTTTGTCATAATAATCACCAATCAGATACAGAGCGCCTAACGATGCAATAAGTCCTTCAGCGCCTAACGAATTAACTGTTTCGGTGATAGGATCGCTCTTCACGCCGCTTGGGGTTCTGTGCATCTTTTGTATCAGGGCTTTATCATAGGGCAGTATGATGAGTCCGGCTGCAATAAGCTTATATGGAAGCAGCTTCTCATTATTTGTGAGTGTTATGGTATCCGCTGCTTTGAATGGTTTTTCACTAACAAGCAGAAATACTTCTTGTTGTTTAAGTGCATGGCTGTCAATTTGCAGCATCAGGTTTTGTTTTGAGGAATAATTCAGTCTGGTGTTAAAAACCGGCAATGTATCAGCAATGGCAAATTTGCTGGTGAGTATTACAAACAGCAGAAGAAGCTTAAAAACGCCATTTTGGTTCTTAATTAGGTTTTTGTAAATCATATTATTTGCATGGAAGTTATCTATGAAGTATTTCTTTTATTAATACGAAGCATAATCCGCCAAGCACAGCCGAAACAGGAATAGTAAGAAGCCATGCTCCTACAATTTGCTTCACAATCCCCCATCTTACCGCAGAAAGTCTTTTGGTTGCACCTACACCCATAATGGCAGATGAGATAACGTGAGTGGTGCTTACGGGCATATGGATTATAGATGAAAACAATACAACTAACGAGGCAGCTGTTTCTGATGCAAATCCATGAACAGGCTGCCATCCCATAACTTTTTTGCCTACAGTTTTAATGATTTTCCATCCGCCAGCTGCAGATCCAAATGCCATAGCAAGAGCACACGCTATTTTAACCCAATCCTGCACTACAAATGTTTGCTGGTATCCGGCAACAATTAATGCCATGGTTATAATACCCATTGACTTTTGTGCATCGTTAGAACCGTGAGCAAAAGCCATTGACATGGCAGATACAACTTGGGCGTTTTTAAAGTGCTTGTTAATTTTAGATGGTGCGTGCTGAGCGAAAATATTCATAACAATAATCATGAATGCAGCGCCAGCAACAAATCCTATTATAGGAGACAGAATGAGGTATAGAAATACAATTCCTATGCCCTTTAGCTTAAGAACAGCAATTCCGCCTGCTGTTGCCGCAGCTCCAACTAATGCACCTATAAGAGCATGGGATGAACTGCTGGGAAGACCTTTCCACCACGTTATTATGTTCCAGGTAATAGCTCCTACTAATGCTGCAAGAACAACATACTGCCCATTTTCTTTCAGTGCTGCAGAATTAACTATTTCATCTCCAACAGTTTTAGCAACACCTGTCATGGCGATAGCGCCGATAAAGTTGAAAGTGGCTGCCAAAAGAACGGCGTTGCGCATAGATAAAGCTCTTGTAACAACCGATGTAGCAATGGCATTGGCAGAATCATGGAATCCGTTAATAAAATCAAAAGAGACTGCAAGAAACACTATTGTAATAAGAAGCAGATCATTCATTTAGGCGTTTTTCACCACAATACTTTCAAGTATATTAGCAACATCTTCACACTTATCGGTTGCCATTTCCATTCGATCAAATATTTCACACCATTTGGCTATTTCAAGGGGAAGTTTTTCTTCTTTGAATAAACGTCCTAAGGCGCGTCTAAGTATAGCATCACCTTTGTTTTCAATGTTGTTTATTTCAACACATGGCAGAAGGATAGCATCTATATCTCTAAAATGGGATAGTTCGTGAACACTTTTCCTAATTTGGAAAGTAGCATCTATAAGCAATTCGGCGAGTTCAACAGCCTCATCTCTCGGTTTATTAATGCCATATAGATTCATTCTGTCTGCAGACGCTTCTATGTAGTCTAGAACATCGTCCATTTTGGATGCAAGTTCATGAATATCTTCACGATCGAAAGGGGTAACAAAGCTGTCATTGAGACGTTGACATATACTGTCAAACGCTGCGCCTGATCTTTTTTCCATTTCGCGGAGGACATCTGTTTTTGCTTGAACATTGGTATAATCTGTTACCAAATCGTGCAAAGCATGTGCGGCATCGACCAATACATTTGCAATTTCATCAAACAGCTCAAAGAAATTTTCTTCAGCCGGCAAAAAACGAAATGTTTTCCCCATAGTTGTAGTTATCCATTCTTCAGAACTATAGATTCGATAACATCTGCAACATCTTCGCAGGAATCAATAGCTGTTTCGATATGATCATATATTTCACGCCACTTCAGCGCTTCTATAGGATTATCGTGCATTTGAAATAGTTTGGCTATGGCAGTGCGGTTTACCTGATCCCCCTGATTTTCAAGTCTGTTGATATTAATACAGGCTTCTCTTATAACTTTGGGATGTTTTATGTCACGAAGCTGGTGTACTGCTTGAGATATAAGGCTTGAAGCTTCAGCTAAAATACCAGCAAGCTTTACAGCTTCTTCGGTTGGCTGAGCTATTTCGTATAATTCCATCCTATCAACAGCATTTTCTATATAATCAACAATATCATCCATAGCGCTTACAAGCGCATGAATATCTTCTCTATCAAGAGGGGTAACAAAGGTGGTGTTAAGCTTGCGAATTATGGAATGTGCAATTTCGTCTGCATCATGCTCTAAGGTTCTTACTTTGAATACTGCATCATCAAGATCACGATAATCATTAACAAGGTTTAGCAGCAGCTGCGCTGATTGATCAACAGTTGACACCTGTTTTTCAAACATGTCGTAAAATGAATCTTGTTTTGGTAATAGCCTGAACACAGCAGTTTATCCTCACACGCATATAAGCGCTAATCAGCAGGTATAATTGATGATATTATATCAATATACAGACTATCAGTCAACGAAATGTAATCTGTCTGTAATATTATTGTAACCTTATTTGTTTAATATTTAAAATTATTTATCATATAAACAAAGGATTCATTGATTATGCATCGTAATTATGATATTGTATACAAAAATCTGAACAAATACCGGCAGGACATGAATATGCTTGTTAATATCTATGATAGATTATCACAATAACTGCATCTGCATAAAGGATTCGGGGCAGGTATCCATCAAGATTAGGGAGTATATTAATACAGGGATGCCTTTTCCGGACATTGACAGCGATGGTTCGGAAATAAAATTTCTGCAGTAATTAGATGTTTAATGTAATAAATAAAGGGAATATACATATT
>JAPXND010000046.1:0-14155 GCA_033808695.1 Armatimonadota bacterium | reverse complement strand
TAGAAGATATTGGTAACGGCGACATCACTACACTGCTGACAATTCCGGTAGAATCCAAGTCTATGGGATATATAATTGCAAAGGAAAATGGAATACTAGCAGGTATAAATGCTGCATCGCTTGTGTTTGGGTTAACAGCAAACAGTTATTATTCCATTGATGATTTTCTGTTCACTCCGGCAGCTGCAGATGGATCTATCATAAAACCCGGACAAACACTTGCGGTAGTAGAGGGTTCTACAAGAGTAATTCTTACTGCAGAACGAACAGCTCTCAACATACTGCAGCACATGTCTGGAATAGCTACAAGAACTAATGGTTTTGTTAAGCTGGTAGAGCATACAAATGCAAAAATAGTAGATACACGCAAAACAATACCTGGAATGAGAATGCTGGGCAAATATGCTGTTCGTATGGGTGGCGGACAAAATCACAGGTATGGACTTTATGACGCCGTTTTGATTAAAGACAATCACATTCAGGCATGCGGAGGAATAACTGAAGCCATTAAAGCTGCCAGAAACAGTGCGCCTCATACAATAAAGATTGAAGTGGAAACAGATACCATTAATCAAGTAAAAGAGGCGCTTAAAGCTGGCGCAGATATGATATTGCTTGATAATATGAATAATGATGACTTGAAAGAAGCAGTAGGTTTATGCAAAGGAAAGGCAATTACAGAAGCATCGGGCGGAGTTACGGAGTCAACTATCAAAGGCATTGCAGAAGCAGGTGTAGATCTTATATCAATAGGAGCGCTTACTCACTCTGTGAAGGCGCTGGACATTAGTCTTGATCTGCAATCTGATTAAAAACAGGGAGCGAAAATGAATTATTCTATACATAGATATAAACGAATAGCATCTACCAATGAAACCGCACTAATGCTTGCGGAGGATGGAGAGCCTGAAGGCACCGTTGTTATTGCCGAATCTCAAAGCGCAGGACGCGGACGCTTGGGTAAAACCTGGGTGTCACCAGATACAGGGCTTTATTTAAGTGTTATTCTGAGACCAAAAATACCTGTTACATACTTTTGGCAGATGGCGTATTTGGTGTCGGTTGCGGCTGCCGAATCTATACATGAGATGTCGGGAATAGATGCACGCATTAAATGGCCTAATGACATTTTGATAGATGGAAACAAGGTAAGCGGAATACTTTTAGAAACATTTAACGGCAGCGATAAACAGCCATGGGCTATTATAGCCGGTGTTGGAATAAATGTAAATGCAAATGAATTTCCACCAGAAATAGCACACTCTGCAACATCAATAGCAATAGCGGCAGATAAGAAATTCAGCGTAGACAACATGGAAAGCTGTTTTCTGTCATCACTCTATAAGTGGTATACAAGATACACAGATGATGGATTTGAGAATGTACTCAATCGATGGTATCAGCTTAACTGCAGTATTGGTACGGAAATCACGGTAAATACGCCAGACGGAATTATAACAGGAAAAGCAATTAGGATTGATGAAAACGGCAATATGGTAATTGAAAACAAAGATGGATTTATTGCTGTGGCAGTTCCGGAGCAAATATTATAAATTTTTTTGAAGGTATTTCGGCTTATGCAGCTCTAAACATATAAAACCCATTTTAGGAGGGAATATGAAAACAAAACTTATTTATATTACGGCGCTTGCTCTGATAGTTGGCGGATCGGTCTTTGCTGAACCAAAGATAAGTGAACGCCAAAATGCAGAGCTTACAGTTTACAACCAAAACTTTGCACTGGTAAAAGAAACCAGAACCATGGACCTTGATAAGGGAATAAATTATGTATCTGTTCTGGATGTTGCCGGAACAATAAATCCTTCAACAGTTGCGCTGAAATCGTTAAGTGACCCGAACAGCTTATCGGTTCGTGAACAAAACTATCAGTATGCACTGATAAATCCCAGTTCAATACTTAGTAAATCCATTGGCCAAAAGGTAGTAATCCGAAGAACATTGGGCAACAGGTTAGTTGAAACAGAGGGAACTCTGTTAAGCAGCGGCATATTCTACAACGAATATGCAGACCTGCCACAAAGCAACGTTGTTATACAAACAGACTCCGGAGTGATTGTAAATCCAATTGGCGAGATTGAAGTTGTAGAACTGCCAAAGGGACTGATATCTAAACCGACACTTGAATGGAAGCTTGAATCAAGCAAAGCAGGAACAAACAAAGCTGAGATATCTTACATTGCAAATAAGATGACCTGGATAGCTGACTATGTGGCAATAATTGATGCAAATGATGAAAATGTTAATCTGACGGGATGGGTAACATTGACCAACAACAGCGGAACAACTTATGAAAATGCAGCTCTTAATCTTATGGCAGGCGATGTAAATGTTGTGCGGAATGAAGCAGGCGCTGGTTATCCAGCAATGGATTCATATGCTCTGAAAGCTGCAGTTGCTGAACCGCAATTTCAAGAAAAGAGCTTCTTTGAATATCACCTTTATACACTTGATGGCAAAACCACCGTTAAAGATAAAGAATCTAAGCAGATTTCACTGTTGACCGCAGATAAAGTGCCTGCAAAAAAAGTGTATATTTATGACGGCCGCAGCAACTGGTGGGGATCTTGGAGATATAGAAGAGGCTACAGATCGGGTGAAAGCTATGATATAAGTCAGAACACAAAAGTAAATATTCAGATGGAAATAAAGAACACCAAAGAAAACAATCTGGGTTTGGCGCTTCCCAAGGGTACAATAAGGGTGTATAAGCAGGAAGAGAGCGGAAATCAGCATTTTGTTGGTGAAGACACAATTGATCATACGCCAAAGGATGAAACTATACGGCTTTACTTAGGTGATGCTTTTGACATAGTTGGCGAACACAAAAGAACTTCATTCAAACAAATCAGCAATCATGTAACAGAAGAGAGTTTTGAGATATCACTCAGAAACCATAAAGATACTGAAGCAACAATAACAGTTGTAGAACATCAATTTGGCGACTGGAAAGTAACACAATCATCTCATAAACATGAAAAGAAAGACGCATCTACATTAGAGTTCTCTGTACCGGTGCCAAAAGACGCCGAAACCAAAGTAACCTATACAGTAAGAACTGAATGGTAATAATAGAATCATTAGAACAGCAAAACACAAACTCCCGACTCATTATACAGCCGGGAGTTTTTTATTGACTGGCAGAATTAAGATTATACTACCTTGAGGGTAACAACTTTTTTAGGAGGTATTACAACACTAAGCTCATTCCCATCCGGCGATAATTCACTGATTTCATCTTCGGCAAGATTGCATAACCATGCCTGATTTATACCCATATGGAATGTGATAACAGCTTCAGCATCACTTATACCCGGATTGAATATGCGTATTACAGCAGACATTCCCCCTTCGGCTGTTTTCATTGTAGAGAGAACAACATCACCCTTGATATCGATAAAACGACCTTTTAAGGGCAGACTGCCTTCATGTATTGTTTGTCCTGTGTAGCAGATTACCGGCATTTTGTAACGTTCCACTTCATCAAATAAAGCAACAGGCGGACGTCCGTTTTCAGCAGCAAAAGGAACAACTGCATATTCAACAGCTACCTCACCTTGCATTTGACTGTCGGTGGTCCAATGGCTTCCGGCAGACTGCGAAAACCCTCTGAACAGAGTGAGAGCAATACTTCTGGTTTCATTATCCTGAACGCAGGCTTCACACAATCCCTTTGTGATAATCGCCAAACCCAAATTCTTATCACATACTGCAGCGAAATTCTTTATCACGCCTTCTTCTCTTTTAGGTTCCAACCACCCGGTGGTATCCATTAATTTGATATCACGTTCAACAATATCGAATGCTGTATCACAGAACCATTTGCTGCTTTTACGATTTGTTGAGAAGATTGCTCTCATTCTGTGATTAAGAGCCTTGTTGTTTATAATTGTTTTGCACTCAATGCGCTGTAAACCGGAATCTATTGTATATATGTTCTTTATTGGTATAGCAACTCGTTTGGAGTGCCGTTTACTGCGGTCCGGAACAACACCTTTTGGCACTGAGAGCGAATATTCTACATGCAGTTCAGCAGAGATCGGGCTGAGAGATTCTGTTCTTAATGATACATTCCCTCTATTCTTTGCCTCGGAAGAACGAATTACTGTATCTTCTTTTGGATATGTATGATCCCAGCCGTGTCCCACATCTCCGCAGTCTTCTATCTCGCCTAAGTTTTTATAAGTGATTCCAGATTTTTTATCTTTTAAGTTTACACTTCCATCCGGGTTTGCAGAAAGAATGAAAAACTCATTTTCAATTGAATTGGCAGAAACGGCAACAGGAGCGTATCCCTCGGGCAATTGAACAGCTTTGGCTTCATTGGCAGGCAGGAATCCTACCTTGAAGGAGCTGTATCCTGCTGCTGGGATTTGGATTGGCGCTTTTGCAGATATTCGCTCAATTTCGCCAAGGTCTTCTCTAACCAAAAATTTTGGATTCCCTTTGTGATATTTAACGGCTATCGGTTTATTCCAAACAGATGGTTCAGAATCTAACACAGCAACAGGAATTGTTTTGCCTTCTTCCAACAATACCGGCGCCATGCCTTCATTACGCTTCTCGTTGATTACGCCCTGCGGAACCTCAAAGCTGACTTGAGTGATTTTATCTGAATCAGTTTTTGCCATATTGAAAACGGTTAACACAGGACCTTCATTCAACGATTTAGTATCAATCTTGGATGTGATGGTCTGCGCACTCTCCCATATGGAGTTCCAGGCTATGGATGATGCTTCGCTGAACCTGTATAGCATATCTCTGTGAACCTTATCAACAGAGCAGCCGACTATTGAATCGTGCGGATGGTTGAGAAGCATATAGTTCCATGCAAGATTCAGAAACGATTTTTGGTCATCTCCGCCATGCAGACGTGACCATACATGCATAGGTTCTGCACAGCGCGGCAGCAGATACTCTAAAGCGTCATTTGCCTGTTTCAGGTAGATGCGGCTGCTTCCTGTACCCTGAAAAACCTCTTGCCATATATTCTGTTTGTTGGGAACATGTAATTCGCCTTTATATCTCTTATGGGTTTCCTGCCAATCTTCGCCAAGCGCCGCCTTCAAATCGTGGAGGAATACTGACATTGATGAGTGTATGCAGCGGGTTTTTTTGAATGTGTTATTGAACTTATCCAGTATTTCAGGGAGCATCCATTGCGCAGGAGCATGATCAAACCCATCCATGCCAAACAATACCGATGTTGTTGCCAGATTATGCTTTCTCTTTTCATACTCAAGTATCTCCTCATCGGATTTGTCATGTATCAAATAGAAATCGCCGTAGCCGCCATATGGATGGCACTTTACCAGCAGAACTATTGAGCCGTCTGCACCTTCCCATACAATCTCAGATGCGCCGTCTTCGCCGGAGGTTCCCCGCTGGAGTATAGCTGCATCAATATCAAATTCCTGCAAAATCTGTGGAAGCTGTGAACAGTGTCCAAATATATCGGTAACATATCCAATCGGCATAGGATCGGTATTGTATTCACGACATATCTTTCTGCCAAGAAGCAGATTGCGGGTAAGGCTTTCTCCACTAAGGAGAAGTTCATCCGGCATTACAAACCATGGACCGATTAGTATCTTTCCAGATTCTATAAGTTTTGCTAATCGGCTGCGATTTTCCGGTCGTATTTCAAGATAGTCGGCTATGCATGATGTTTGTCCATCCATATGGAAATACTTATACTGCGGGCGTTTTTCCATAAGATCAAGGAGAGCATCAATCTGAAAGACTAACCGCTGTCTGAAACCCTGAAATTCCTGATACCATTCTCTATCCCAGTGAGTATGGCTTAAAATATGCATTATAGCTTTTTCTTCTGTCATTTTTCCCCTTCCATTATTGTTAGATAAATAGCATGTTGCTTTATTATATTATCATAACTCATTTTTGATTTTATTTTGTCCGATTGTTTCCATGTGTCATCCGGTGGACTCGCTTTTCTTAATTCAAGCGCCTTAGGTTCATTCAAAGCATCGTTCAGTTTTTCCTTAAACAGCATCATTTCTTTCCTTTGGGTTTCGGAGGCATAACCATCACATTCATAATCCTGCCAGAGTATTCCGGGCGTACCGCCTTCTTCATACACTGCGGTAAACCATGGATACAGTGCAGTAAGAACATGCATCATTACGGCTTTTTTTGGTGCAGGGAGGTTGTAATGTATTTGAAATTCGCTGCCGTATTTGCTGTTCAGCGCCATATCTCTCATGTTGTTGAACTGCGGCATATACATTGGCGTTATTCCCTGCTCCACACTCTGTCTTACAATGTATCTAAGCTCTGTTGGTGTAAATGGCAGAGTTGGATAATCAGCATGATATTTTATCAGGTTTGACTTTTGAATAATCTCCGCTATTACCCCCGATCTTCGCTGACTGTAGTAAATGTGTCTAAAATGAGGATTGGGGGTTTGAGGGTCAATATTCGCAACAATTACATTGCTTCCTTCAGTTCTAACGTCCGCAACGGCATTTGGTATTTCCTTACGGAGCAGATTTATTGTTTCTTCGTAGTTTCTCACACGCTGTTCCGTGCGAAATACATCAAAATCTTCCAACGGCTTGCCCCATTCATAAAAAGCGCTTCCCGGAGCATTGTATATTAAAAATGGCCAACTGGGCATATATGGACTTGGTGTCTGTCCTTCTTCCGGATTGATTTCATCAAAAGAGGCATAGTTAGTGTCCCATGCGCGATTAAGGTTATTCAATGAGATATACTTTTCCTTAAGCCACTCTCTGAAAGCTTTTATTGCTTTATCGCCAATGAACCAACGACCGTTAATATCCTGTCTCAGCATTCCTTGTGTATCTTCAATAGTTATGGGCACATTGTTGTTAGAGTTAACGAAATAGTTATCTCCCCACCTATGGAGCTGATAGAGCCAAAGAGAAGATACTGCTTCCGGCAGCTGCGGTTCAGCATAGGATATTCCCCAATCCGGCAGAATCTCGAAATCATAGGATTTGCCAGTTAACCAAAGCGCTATATCCTTAGTATTGTTTCGGTTAAAGGGATACGAGCCCCATCCTTCTACTGGAATTCCTTCGTAACGGGCAGCATCAAGCGCATACTTATACCCATCACTGTTGTGCTTATGTATGTTGATATGCTCATTGCCATATCCGCTGACTGATGGAATATCCATACTCTCATACAGCCAGGGCATGCAGGTAGTTGTGAGCATATTAACTCCACACTTTTTCATCTCCCTGATATCGTTGAGGATAGTTTGTTCGGGATATGGTGAATGCTGCACATTGGCGCGCATATCCGCCATGGATAGAGCGAGTATAACCGGTTCCTTCAGTCCATCTTTCACTATATTCATTTGATGGTCGGCATCGTATTTTACTTTCAACAAATCCGTGTTGATATCAATAGGAAAAACATCTGCAGATATATCAACATCGCCGGATTTGATAAGCTTGATAACTACAGCCTCTGTCCAAGGGGCTGTCTGAAGATACAGTGTGCCGGTTACGGAATTTTTCCCTGACGGTTTGGATATATGACAGTCAAATGCCGTCATAAACTCTTCGAAGGTATGAATCCATCGAGTGAGTTTGTCGGGCTCTCCGCCATCGGTCAAAACTACCTCTCCCTGTTCAATAGGCGCTTTGCGTGCTGATTCCTCAACTGTAAAAGGCTGATCATACACATACATTTGGTTTCCCATCCACATGTTTATATAATCATCAAAATGTTTATACCATCTGTAGATAGCGCGAAACCTTATTTTATACTTGCCCGTATTTAAACCGTATGTTTGAGGGAAACCATCCGCTCCTCTAAACATAATCCAAATCTCTTTTGACTCACCCGGATATAGGTAAGCAAGCTCTCTGATGTGAGTGTTGTAAGGCACCCCTACAAGCTCCTGATCGCCATTGGGATTTATCTTGTAGAGCTCAGGTGTAAAGGTGATTCCGCCAAATCCTTCGGAATCTAAAATGGTATTGCCTGTATTAACAATTCGGAATTTGAACCATACCAAATCACCGGCTTTAACAACACCGGATTTTGTGAACGGTTCTCTTACAAACGGCGGATAGGCGCCCGGTGCATCAGTAAGATCTACTTTCATATGATTGCGGAGCTCTGGTTTTACATTTGCAGTAATCGACCCAAGCCAGGCAACCTTCAGATCAAGTTTGCCGGGCAAGGCAAGATCATACAGAGGCTTATTCTTGCGGCGCTTTATATCTTCAAATGCCGTTGCTTCTACTGCCGCGGGAAATGATGCAGCAGATTCATTCCATGAGAGACGGTATTTTATGGGAATTACATCATAGGCATCGGCTTTTTTAGGAATAGAGTATTCTAGTTTAAATCCATCCAGTTTAATGCTGCTTCTAAAAACCGGTACATTTGAATATTTTTTAAGCTGCCCGGTTCTGCTGGCTTCTCTGCTTAAAGGATTGTATATCAATCCGCCATCAGCATGGATCTGATATTCGTCTGCAGGCTGCTTATTCGCAGCATATACATTCCCTGCACACATTATAGTGAATGACAATAAAAGAAATAATCTCAAATCCTCAATACCTTCCTGCTTTATATAACTATAATATCAAAGTTTAGATATAAAATCTATAAATATATGTTATTTCAACATTCCTATAAATATTTTCACCTGTGTACAGCAATGAATTAGTGATAAATTTGAATTGTAGGAATACGCCAAATAACGCCAATGAGTGACCATATTGCACCCATGACATAATCACCTAAGACTAATCCCAGGAAGAATGGCAAAGCCTGTCGATATGTACGCAATCCTCCATACCGAAGTATTATAAGTTTAACGAACCAGGCTATCATAGTGGGACACCAATACCACATCATCCACGGACCGATACAGTATCCAAGAGGATGCAGTGGAAACCAGCTGAATTTCGACCGCAAAATTGAAAGCAAGACAACAATTCCTGCTGCAGACCCTGTAAAAAACCATCTTATTGGCTGTACTCTGAAACCGGAAGTAAGCGCATTATCCAACCAGGCATAGGTTTCTCCGCCTGTCCATGTGGCAAATCCCTGGCATTTAGACAAGGCGCCTTCGGCATAGAAAATATGCAGACATGCCCACATTCCTGCAATGGTTGCAATTGCAAACGCTGCAAGCATAGGGAAGGTAAGCTTTTTTAAGTTGATTTTGTGCTCTGATGCAAGCTTGAAAGCTTCCAATTGGCTTGGCATAGTGTTGCTTCTGTTAAGCCGCCAATACCAGTGGCTCATGGCAGCAGCAGCAAGATTAGCCGGTCCTATAAACCGCGAATCAAACAGTCGGAAAAGGTTTTTAGGTTCCAAATCCCAAACTGTATGCTGTACACCCGATTCTGCACGCACTCTTGTTATAGTTATAGACAGCAGCAGATAGGTGAATAATACTATCAGCACCCATACAAGACTCATTCCAACCAAGTACCAAAAGACCGTAAATACTATCATTCCCGCTAACAATCCCCACAGGGCAGCACGATAAGAGATTGGCTCGTCCTTATCGGAACCGTCACCCGGATGCAGTGCGGTATGAATCACTTTTTTGAGATGGTGCCGGCTGCTGTACATAACGTAAATGCCAAACGCATACCATGCACCGATTCCTTGTTCACTTTGGAATGGAAAATCCGGTATGCTGGTGTAGCCAAGCATGTTGCCGATGATTGCCTGCGCTTTCATAAACCAAAAGAAGAACCATGCTGAGAATGCAACATCCAACGGCATTAAGAACGCTAATCCTATTGCAAATGGGTAGAATGTTACGGCTAATGGATTTATTACTGCCCATGGAAATGTTGAAAAGTTCACCCATCGTGCTCTTGTTTGGAAATGTGGAATGGACGGTATCCATTCATGAAGTCCGTTTATCACACTAAGTGCAGCTGCAATTGCAAAACCTATCCATAGAAGTCTGGATTTCATTATTGATTCGGATGAATTGGTGTTCGATGTCATTGCAAGAGGAAGCTGAACTATTGGGAAAGTAAGCTTGGTATGTTCGGTCCACGCTTTACGCAGAAGAACATTCATGCAAAAGAACATCCAGCCTATTGAAAAAATGAATAACGACCACATGAAGAGAGGAGGAATCCACATTTTAAGAACAGCTGGATCTAATAAGCTGCTGCTTCCTGTAAAGCATCCCTGAAGCAAATCTTTATCCCATACCAGAAGCCACTTCGGCAGATGCGGAAACATTGTACCTTCCCACTTATTTTCGGGAGTTGCATACCATGCCGGCCAAGGAACGATGGTCATAAGGTTTATTATGAAGTCGTGGGTTGCAACGGTACAAGATATAACCAGCATAATATAGACTACAACCATTTCTGCTGAGGTCATTACTAAAATCGGAGCAAATTTACGAAATATATAATTTAAACCTATGATGACAAACAGATAGAATATAGGAGTAACAAACAGCGGATTTAGTGTAAGAATGGCATACCATCTTAGTTCTGAAACGATTACCCAATACACGTTCAGCGGAATAAGTATAAGTCCTAAAACAATGCAAAATGGTCTTATACGATTGGCAGGAGCAGGATAACCTCCTGCTCTCTGCTCTGTATCAGATTGAGTAATATTCTGCTGTATGTTAGGTCCAATATCACTTTGTTTCATTATGGAATCAGCCTTTATCTACCCATTTAAGTGTTATTTTTTCTTTTCGCTTGGAGCTCTCTCCTATTTGTGCAATAAGCTCATCTACTACATATCCATCCCATGCAGACGGCTCTGGTTTTTCGTTTGCTTCAAATCTGCGAACCATTTCCGCCATCTCAAAATCAAACGGATTCACTGCCGGAAATCTATGTTCTGTAGTAACTCCGGTAAATGCATCCTGATGGACTAACAGCATTCCGTTGTTTGTGGGAGTATCCCATTTTACTGTGTAAATATCAAGTCTTCCCTTTGTTGTGTTTATTTCAAAGCGTTCATCCCAGCCGTTGCGCTCGTAGCCTCCAAACAGCAGTGGGTGCCAGCAGGTTTCAAAATGCACTATTCCGCCTTTTTTAAGCCACATCATTGCATTTGCGCGAATATCAAAATCCAAACCTTCGCGGACATACATATCACCACACAGACTCTCGGGACGACCGCCAAACCAGTGTATCAAATCAAGGATATGACTTCCGCCGCAGACCAAAACTCCGCCGCCATAATTTTTCACTACTATAGACGGATGGGTTCTAAACATTTCATGAATCTCTCCATTCCAATGGTCCCAATATTGCCATGAGCGTGCATATATACTTATAATATCGCCCATTTCTGCCAGCATTTGTTTGGCCTTCTGCATACCCGGGAAAAAGCGTTTCATATAAGCAGTTGCACAAAATACATTCTTTTCATCTGCTTTTCTGGCTATTTCTGCTGAATCAACCGCATTATCAGTAAGAGTCTTTTCGCATAATACTCCTTTGCCCGCATCAAAGGCGTCCAGAATGATTTGCTTGTGCGCTGATGAAATTGTGGTAACGCTTATCAGGTCAACATCAGGGTCATCGATTACCGCCCTGTAATCTGTGCTTGATTTAGCTCCATATTTTGACGCCACATAATCAGCAGCTTCCTTGCGAAGATCGCACACATGGACTATTTGCACTCCGGCTTTTTCATATCCTTCGTAATGGAAACGTGAAATGTTTCCGCATCCTATAATTCCTACTTTTGTCATATTAAAACTCCTTTTTTATTACAACTGGAATTTGCTGTCTGGAATGATTGCAATTTTTAGTGTAGTATCTCTCTCTTTTTGAAGAGTTTCCATTGCCTCGCTCAGCTTGCTCAACGGGAATTTGTGCGTAACTATCATTTCTGCCGGAACTACACCTGTTCTAAGCAGATGGAGCGCCTGCGGGAAATAAAGCGCCGGTGAGGCAAATGATGATCTCAGCTGCTTTTTGCCAAAATGAAGGGCATGTGTATCCAGCGATATGACGCCTCCATCGCGGAAATCTGAACCTATAAAGACAATGTATCCGCCAAATGCAGCAGCTGAAATGCAGTCGGGCAGAACCTGAGGCGGCGCTGTAACCAATATTCTGTCAAATCCGCCAAATTGACTTCCAATTTCCACCAAACCTGTTTCTTTTGTGCTGAAAACTGCATCTGCACCCAACTGTTTGGCTTTTTCCAATCGGCCTTTAGACGGATTTGCTACTACAATACTCCCAGTAGTCAAACGCCGAGCAATAGCAAGTATCATCAGTCCTATAGATCCTGCACCGACGATGAGCACCTTATCTGTAAGTCCGATATCAGCAGTTTCGATAACATCTATGGCAACTCCGCACGGTTCGGTAAGGACTGCCTTCATTGCATCAATGTCCGGTGCAGGAACCAAACAGCGGGCTGGCGCTATCATTGCTTCTGAAAACCCAAGAGCCATTCCTGATGCCGCCTGAGCGCCTCTATTGCAAAGATCTACTCTACCGTTGCGGCAGTCAGAACAATCGCAGCAGAATGAGCTTGACTCTAAAGCAACTTGATCTCCAACTGAAACATGCTTCACATTATCGCCAAGTTCACGAACTACTCCAACAATCTCATGCCCAAAAGGTCTGGGCTCCGGTGCAAGAAAACCTGATGTTTCAACATCGAATCCGCAAATTCCGCATGCTGAAATATCAATTAGAGCTTCATTTATCCCCGGTGAGGACAATTCGATATCTCTATAGGTAAATTTGAATGGGCTTTGTACATATGCGCTTTTAACTTTCATATACATTCTCCGATATTTGATGTTTAGCTGCTATATTATAAGTTTATTTAACATTAATTAGTTATCCTATCCCTTGAAAATTCCTTCATTGCTATACTAATTTAGAAATTCTGTATTGCATAGTTATCCACATCTGCGATGCATATGCTTCATTCAAAATGCCAGCACTCATTTTAAACAATTAATTCTGAATCAATCCGTCCAGGTTTTGAAGGTCAGCCCATTAAGAATGAAGGTGTTTCGTTTATCTGTGTTGCTTATTTTCACATAAACCTTACCGGAGTTCAATGTGCCATACACTGATATTTTCTGCAGGAATGCTCCTCTGCCATTGAATAACGATGAGCTTCCGCCATCCGTAAACCGCAGATACACAGTATGTTTATCTTTCATGCAGTCTGATACATCAAGCATTGTAATCCATGCTGCATCTGTTCCGCCGTTTGTTTGAGATGAATCAACACCATCATGCCAGCTTTTGCCATCTGACGAGTATTGGATTTTATAACTGTTGCCTGCCATTATTTCAAGATGGCATTCTGCAGCATCCGGCAGTGGCAGCTTGTATATCAATTCACCATCTTTTTCAACATACCGGCTGTAACCGCGCTGCACACTCGATTTTTTGTTCTCTACAAGGTATTTTGAATCGTTCTCAGAGTTGATGCTCATTATTTCCAATAACTCTTCTCTGCAGCCGGTAAGGAAGGAGAGATCTAAAGCCTGGCTGCCAATTTTGTCATCCCATGTATCCAAGCGTTGATACCAGCGTTTGCCATCCGGCGAAACTTCAAATTTAAATCCTTCGCCTTTTATGCGTGCTTCAAGACCGGCTCCAATGGCATCAGATGTATCAAACTTATAAACAATTGACTCTTTGCCTTTGCAGATTCTCTGCCTATTTTCTACATTGCCCGAATCACCTATTAGATATTGCTGTTCACCTGCACTTCCTGGAACGATATCTATGCTTGTTACATTGTGTGTGATTCTTGTACCGGCATCTATTATTGTTTCTTTTTCTTTGCTCGGCAGAAAGAACGGATTAATGGTCATAGGTGCATTTGTGATTTGAACATTGCCTTTGCTATCGTATATGGGAAAAGCTCCTACAGGAATTAAGCGCTTCCTCTCCTGCGGAATATTCAATCCTCTTAGGCAGAAACCACAGAAGTCGGGATTTGCATCATCCTGCGACCACGGGCCGCAGCCTGTGTCATGAAAAAGGTCTTTAACAGGACGTTCACCTACATGCCAGCCGGCGGGAACATTAAGATTGAGGAGTGTATCCACATTATCCATCATACCGGCATGACCCCATACTCCAAGCGGCATAGCACCGAAGTAAGTATCAAATCCGCCTGGAGCTTCCATTTTCTCACCATAGCG
>JAPXND010000045.1:0-19200 GCA_033808695.1 Armatimonadota bacterium | reverse complement strand
CTCATGAAGTTCTGCAAGTTTAGGCTCAACGCCTTCTTTCATATATTCACGCTGATATAGTCTTCCAGGACCATCTTCTCCATAATACACTTCAACTGTTTTCTGATCAAAATCTGAGTAGCCTTCTGTTGGCATATCACCCACAGGAGTTATGTTGATGACGGTATCTCCAATCCATGTTACGTCATATGTGTATTGGCTGAATGCACCTTCTATTTTGTCTTTTGTCTGCTCAAGTAATGGATACCAGATTTTTGATTTTTCAGAAGTCTTTTTATTGCCTATTGTTACACGTTCGGTTTTCTTGGGCAACATGTAATTTAGTTCGATTTTATCTTTAGAATTGCGTCCGTTTACACGCAGGAAATTGCCAGAAACGGCAAATTCTGCCGGCTGATCGTTAATAGTTAGAACAAGATCTGTGGATGATACGAAGTCTGGAATTCTAATTTTTACATCACAATCCTGTTTCAATTCAATGGTGAGCAATCCTTTATATGGTTGATAGCATCTGATTTCTGCCTGTGGAAGGAGTTTATCAATGTGCATATTAACTTGAAGTATTCCATCATAAAATCTTGATGCATTCTTCCAAGCAATATAGTATGCATGAGTTCCAGATCCTCCGCAGCAGTTTTGAAATGCTCTGGTTTTGCCGCGCAGTTCGTCACCGCCCCAATGAAGATTCTCTTTTACAGCAAGGAAGTGTGTAGGAGAACTCCATCCTGCATATCCGCCCAGCATTCTGTCTCCAATATCTCTATGTGAAAATTGCTCAGTATCTGGCATGGTATTATCGGAGATCAGCCATGAATTATCTACAGCCTGGCTTTCAGCCAAATGATTTCTTGTAAGCCGCTCTATATCACCCCAGTATTCTGGATGTCCATTGTTTGCTAAAGTTACTCCAATGCCTATATAATCCATCAGCGAACAGGTTTCACAAGCAATAATATCACCTTGACGGTCTACAACCTCAGGAATAAAACCAAATCCTGGGTCAAGTGATTTTACATATCTATATGCAGCATCCACACGGCTGAACAATACCGGATCGTTTGTATAAAGTGCGTAGTCTGCTATGCCTACAAGTCCCCGAGTAAATGTATGCATATGTCCGCCTATCGGATATGTATTATCTTCCTGTATGATAGGGTTGATTTCAGTTGCTTGTATTACACATTCTTTTGCTATTTCAAGAGCAGGCATATATCCAAGACTTCGAACTACGGCCATAAGACTTTTTATTACAAAGCTAATTATGCCTGGATTTAGATTTTTCATATAATGAAATCCATCAACCATTTTTTTGATTACATCTGCAATTGCCGGATCTTTTGAATCATCGTATACAGTAACAAGAGCGTAAAGTGTTAGTGAATAATCGCCCAAATCAGCGCCTGGGTTGGAGAAAGTTGTTTCGGGACGGGTTAACAGACCGGTTTCTGGATCTATATATTCCTGCGCTTTCTTCAGCCATATTTTTTCGTTTATGGATTCTCTGCCTGTCATATGACGCGCCATAACAGTGCCTTGCAGTGCACGAGTCATAACGTCGCCAAAATCTGGCCAGTCATGTGCAGCTTCTGCAGGGTTCTCCCAGAAGATATTGAAATATGGAAGATTGTTTTTATCGACCATTCTGTCTAAGTAATTGAACGCACGGTTTGCATATGTTTCCAATGCAAAAGTTTGTTGCTTATCAGCAGCCATTGATTTCTCCTTTGATATATGTTTTATTTTAAGTGATTTTTGATCACCATATTCCATATTGAATTTCCAATTATTGTTTGTATTATCGGTAATAGCTGAATCTGGTTTATCAAGCTCCTGCAGTTCATTTCCACTAACAAATATGCCATTTGAATCACTAGTTGCGGTAATGGTTTTGTTTCTAACGCTGAGATTGCTTACACTGCCTGAACTGCTTAGTTTTATTATAACAGGATATCCATCTGTAAATGCAGCTCCGAATACCGATGGTGTTGCACTGCTTAGAACCAGCGGATATTTTGACTGGTTATATACTTCTGCAAATTCACCATAATAGAGGATTCTATATATTTTTTTTGCTTCTTGTTGTTTGAAGTTCAATATCTGCCTTGCGTCGTTCTATGCAAGAAAGACTGATTTCTATTACTTCTTCAGCCTCATATTTACTCATAGTTCCAACAGTTACCATATCTATGTCTCTGATGGTATTCCAAGAAAATGCTAATCCGGTTGGAGGAAGCAATCGTCCTGCAGCCAAAGGTTTTATTGTCATTACAGGTTTTTTTGCATTGGTTATAATCTGCTGAATCCAATCAGTTTCAACTTGGCACAGAAACCCAGCTGCATTATATGGTTGAATATAGGTTTCAACATCAGCGCCACACTCATCAGAGTAAGTAATGGATTCCGGTGCATGTGAACTCAACCCGGGAATCATTTCAAAATCTCTTACAACTTTAAGATGATTCTGTAATAATGGAGTTAAACATCTGTTTACTCTATCAAATTGAGTGTCAGTGATACACTGATGCGGGAAACAGAATGTTGCTCCAACTTTTTTTGTGAATTCAACAGATCGAATCCAAGGGTCCATACCCTCGCCTTCCATGTATCCGGGAGTAGCAATGTATATCATTTCAATTCCTACTCTCTGCTCAACTTCACACAATGCATCATGTGCAAATTGACTTGGGCTGGACATGAAGGCATTGCATCCGCTTCTGGCAAAAACTTCAATTACATCAGCTACTTTAGATGGTGTATCAAAATACTCTGTAATAAACCTGTCTTTTGCTTTGCTTGTATGAGAAAAGCCAAACATCCAGTTGCTTCCGCATATTAATCGCGGTATAGATATACCACCAACCATAGTTCTAGGAAAACCAGTCATATTTCGCCCCTCAGATGAAACGTTCAAAACGTTCTTTTTTAACTTTGCAAATTGGACAGATTTCGGGTGGCTCCATTCTTGCACACAGATAGCCGCACACTTTACATCTCCATACAGGGAATGGTAAACCAGCCATATGAACTTCTTCTATTTCATGCTCATCATGGTGTGCACCATGATCTGGATCTCTTCTCTCCGGAACAGGTTTTACCAGTTTTTGTCCCGAAGCAATTTCTGCAGATACATATAATGCACAATAGCAAGCGCCATATTCACTAATGTCTTGATCTCTATAATCACATGGGCAAATGATATCTAAATCCTTATCCCTATTTCCATCTGCAAGTCGGCATGGGCATGCTTGATATCCGTATCTATTTTCGTTTACCATCAAACCCTCTAGAAGTGAATAGACAAAATCCTTATCAGGATTTAGATAATATCCTGTTGCTTTGCAAACTTTTGATAACTGTTCATATAGGCGATCAATTCTTTCTTTATTAATAGATGTCATTTTCCCAATCTGTCCCTGATTTCATCCTCTTTATATCCAATTATACATGTTTCATTATCGATAACCATTGTTGGAAAAGATAATGTTGGATTCCATTTTTTTAGTATTATTTTGGCATTATCTACATCCTCAGCATCTAATTGGTCCATATCAACATAATCATATGCGATGCAAAGTTCATTTAAAAGCGATTTCATCTTTTTGCACCAACCACAAGTTGATAAAGTGAATAATACAACTTTTGAATCTTCTCTTCCTTCAACATGTTTATATTTTATCATTAGATCACCTCATGTTTATATATCCGCTTAATGCTTATTCTGTTATACCATCTTTTTGTTCATCTGCAGCTTTTCTTGAACGTGTTGTTTTGGGCTTGACTGGCTTTTCAATATCTTCTGATGTTTCCTGAATATTTTCATCATTGTTGATGTTAGTATCAGCTTGAATTGATTCCTTATCAGCTTCTTTGACTTTAGTAGTTCGACGTCTTTGTGTTGGTTTCTTTGGTTCCGGCGCTGCAACAGGTTCAGCTTCAACCTGAACTTCATCATTTTGTTTTATGTCTTCTACTGCTGGAGTAGATTCCTTTTGGTCGTTTTTCTTATGAATTTTTCGAGGAGTGCGTCTTTTTCTTACTACAGCAGGTTTTTCAGTATTGGCAGCAGCTTCAGCTTTTTCTGTTGAAGTTTCAGGTTTTACATGATGAGAAACAGCTTGTGCATCTGAATCCGTGATTGCTTGTTCATTATCGGTTTCTGCGACAATAGCTGTTTCAGTTGATGGATTAGTATCATCTGTTTTATTCTTGGTTTCATCTTTGTGTATATTTACCTTTGCTGAATCATCAACTATTGGAACTTCTTGAGTATTTTCTTGTTGTGATATTTCAGGCTGGTCAATCAAATTGGCAGATATTTCATCATGCACATCACTTTTTTGAGATTGCTCTTGTTTTATTGCAGAGAGAATATCATTCGCTTTGATTATTTTTTTATGCTTGTAGTGCCTTCTGCGTGAATGGGTTGATTTTGATTTTGTTTTAACTGCCGGCGCCTCATTAATTTCCAAAGTATTATTTTCAACAGCTTCTTCAGTTAATGGAGTGTCATCTGCTGGCAATGCATCACTTAAAGCCTCAGAATTAGTCAGATTAGCTCTTTCCAACGCAGCTTTTCTTCTCTGTTTATTTCTTCGTGAGCGATATGTTCGCGATTTCTTAGAAGGATGAGGTGTAATATCTTCGGCTGCTGCAGTTTCAATATTTTCATCTGAATCAATGATTGGTTTTTCAGATTCATCTATCTGCATATCGCAGTGAGCATATCTATCGATAATTGGTTCGTCATTGCTTTCCAATTCTTTTGCTTCTGCGATTAATTCTGCTTCATCTTCTGAACCGGCATATACCTCAATAGTTTCATACCAAGTTTTGACTATTTTAACAGTTACAAGATATTTATGCATTAAAATCTCCGTTTTATGTTAACATCTGGTTTGGCGTACATTTCCACCACATACAGGAGTATAGGCGCCTGTTACATAACCAGTTAAGCAGCTAAAAATGCGTATACATTACCAATTTCCTCTGTATCTCTTTATCTGTGTAGTGGGTGATTGGGAATATTTTGATGTATTTATTTCGCTGGTAACTTTTCATTATGGGACGAATTGCTTTAACAGTATTATACACTGCTTTAACAAAAAAATCATAGGCATTGCTAAAATCTTCCCATTAATTGTATAAGATTAATATTTAAAAAGATATTTCCTGCTTTGTATGAAAATTGCCGCAGCTATAAAATAACTACGGCATGATGTTTATACATAGGTTTAACTGTTTAAATACGTTCTGTTAGTGGGTCTCCATGAACTGATGGCAGTATATGCGGTTTAACCAAAGCTCCGCCGTTTTCATATGAATCTATAACTGCAAAAATGTATTCCATTGTTGCAAGTGCATCTCGGCCAGAGGCTCTAAGATGATCATAAGGGACTCTGTTAGTTACATCTTCCATGTATGCATGTATACGGTTTGGAAAAGTGGAATTGAAATCAGTAATGCCTGTATTCATTACTTCCGGTGCAGGAGTGCCATCCGGTTTTGGAGCAGGCCAATATGTTAATTTTTCAACACAGTTTTCTATGCAGAATGTACCTTTGCTTCCTGCAACTTCGCAGCTCCACCATCCGCCAAGGCCCCATACCGCATCTCCACGCTGACTGAGAAGGTAACCGACAGTATCGTTAGCAAAGCGGACATGCACACTATTTACAGAAAGGAGCAGATCTCCTTTGTTTTTACGAAATCCTGGTTTAGTGGAAAAAGTTTGTATGTCTGTTATATCTCCACAGAAATATCGCATTACACTAAATGGGTGTGTAAGGAATGCTTTCATGTGGGCGTATGGCTGATTGAATCTAGGTGATTTATTCGGTCCATATGTAAATTCGCTGCCATCAAATCCCATTTTGAAGAGCAGATAGATAGTTTCTCCTATCATATCGTCATCCATATATTTCTTTGCGCGTTCGGCTGTTGAGGTGAAATAGTGATTAAGATTGCAGCCGAGATATAGTTTGTTTTCTGCGGCGTATTTCACCATTTCACGAGCTTCGATTATGTCATTGGACAAAGGTTTTTCACAAAGAGTATGCTTGCCAGCCTGAAGAGCTTCTATAGTGGGTTCATAGTGCCAGCTGCCGTTTTCATATCCGCTTGTAGTAACATCTACAACATCTATATCTTCATTTGCAATCATATCTTTTAGACTGTAATATGGCTTTACACCAAATTTTTCTGCAGCAGCATCTGCGCGTTCTTTTACAACATCACATACGGCTTGCAAATCTGATAATTCATCATCTTTATGACATGCTGCATGGAGGTTGCCAATACCACCCATTCCAACAATTCCAACTTTTAATGCCATTTCTTTACCATCCTTATGATTTGTTATTCATTTTTTTGCTTGAAGTTTCTTAGCTTCGCCTGGGTCACCGATATGCAGAGTGTCATATGCCTGCTGTGATGATGTGAAATAATCGATGCCTTCAAAGCCGTGCCATTCAGGCTGATTGAGTATTGGCGCCGGTAATCCTGTTTCCTGTTCTCGTTTAGCAACATAAGCATCTAATCGATTTTTCAGGAATGCAACTACATCAGGCTGGGCATCAGCCAGGTTGTTATTTTCATCAGGATCTTCTATTAGATTATATAGTTCAATTTCTGGTTTGAAATGGAAATCCGGTTCAAGAGCAACAATAAGTTTCCATTCCGGTGTGCGTAATCCATGTTTTCGCATCCAGGTGCATTCTGTTATATAGATTTCAGTTTCATGAGTTGTTTTTTCACCTAATGCCATAGGGAGCAGACTATGCCCATCAAATTTATCAGGCGCATTTATATCAGCCAACTCAAGCAGTGTTGGCACTAAGTCCTTCAACTGATTGTATCCATCAACCCACTTCCCTACCGGCATTTTTGCGGGATATCTGATTATCATGGGTACATGAAGCGTGCAATCATACAAGCCATGATGGTCAAACCAGCATTCATGGTCGTATAGAGTTTCGCCATGATCAGAGGTAAATACAACTATGGTGTCATCTAAAATTCCCAGTGTTTCTATTTGAGTAAGGATATTTTGTATGCAGGAATCCATATATGCTATTTCGCCATCGTACTGGGCAATTACATAATCTTTATCGGTTATTCCATGCGGCATCCAATTAGCAAAGTAATCACAGAATGGAGCAAAGCTCATAACCGGTTCCATAGATTTGTTAGATGGATCTTTTTCATCGCCGTAATAGAACATCCTCTCAAATGGCGGCGGCGGGAGATAGGGTGAATGCGGATCCATATGTCTTAGAAACAGAAAGAATGGCTGGTCGCCAGTTGCAAGCCTATTTAATTCAGACATCGCTGCATTACCCAAGTTTTCTGCTTTTCGGGCATATCCGTCTGGACCAGCGCCCCAGCCTTCGTAGTTTAAGAATGTATCAAACCCACGTGTTGATGGTCCGCTTAATCCAATACAGGTTGATGTATATTCAGATTCCTTGAGAATTTCCTGGAGTGTTCTAACTCCTTCTTTTAATTCGCCTTTATGCCGTAATGCCACAATTTGGGTGTTGAAGCAGTCCATTCCTGTGAGCATGTTTGCATATCCGCTTGTTGTTGGGATATGTGCACTATATGTATGTTTGAATATGGTTGCGCATTCTGCAAATTTGCTTATATGCGGTGTTGTATTATGTTTGTAACCATAAAGTCCCATATGGTCTGCACAGAGTGAATCTATGCCGAACATTAACACATTCGGTTTTTTCATATAACCCTCCATTGTTTAAGTAAATATTATTATATTAAATCAACTAATACAAAATTGGATATAGTTTTTCCTCCTTTGACAGCAAAATATCTTATTTTAACATTTGTTGTTTTTATGATAAATTCTTATATAAAACCTTTGGTTTTGACGATTTATTGCAATAGGTTATTTCATTATTTGCTAGGCATTATAATTTTTGCAGCTTTTTCGATTGGTGATTTGAAAAGGTTTTTTTCGTAAATATTCATTCCAAGATACCACATAATGACTAAATATGAAATAATATACAATAACAATTTAATAATAAAAACATGAATTGTTAATGATGACATAGAATGATTAATTATATATCCTGTTGCTATGATTAAAAAGACTGGCAGAATAAATGGAAATATGCATTCTCTAAAAAATTTCAGCATATCCAGTTTGGTTTTTTTATGATAATAAATATTCAATATTATTCCCTGCCCTATTATGTAAGAGAGTGACATACCATAGGCGCCTCCCATTGAATTATATCTGTCAACGAGAAAGTAAGATATAAAAATAGAAAAAATTGATACAACCAACATTGCTACATTTCTAAATGAATGATTATTTTGAGCATAAAGAATGGAGATACCAATATCTTGTATAATCGGAATGGTTAAAACAGACATCAGGATGCATGATATGTAGTAGGATGTTATATATTGATTTCCAGCCCATAGAATGATGAATTGTTTTCCTAAGGAAATCATTCCGCATAGTATAATTCCGATAATTATAAATTGTATTCTCCCGATTTTAATCATCAAATTAGTTAATGTTTCGGGCGTTGCATTATTTGCAATCATTGTTGTAACTCTTGGGATATATATATTTGAAATAACAAACGAGAGTCTTGTATAGAAGTTTGCTAGCATTATAGCAACAGAGAAAACAGCTACTTCTTTTACTCCGCTGATCGCACCTATTATAATAGGAATAACTTTCCAATTTATAATATCGGATATCATTCCTACATACACAAAAAATGAGTATCTTAATATTTCCTTAACTAAATTCATATTAAAACTATGTAATTTTAGTGTAATTTTTAGATATTTCAACCCATATATTAATTGGAAAACAAGAAACAATACTCCGATAATTGCATTGGCTAACACTAATGCAACAACCTTATAACCTAAAAGCAGCAATGTTATTATAACAATCAGCTTGGTGATCTGATTGAGAATTTGCATAAGATTAGGAAAAACAAATTGTTCATAGCCGGTAATTGCACCAATCATTGATTTTAATGGGAATGAAAATACTGAAGCAATGCCGGAGATAATATACATCACTTTGAATTTTTCGATATCGTTTGGAGAAATTGACTTGCCAAATATACGCTCAATATAAAAATAAGAAATGAATATAACAATTAAAATAATTAAATCCAACAAGCAATATAAAATGAAACATATTGCAAGGAAATTTTCTTCACTTTCTTTATCGCCAACTGCTCTATATTTTGCAACATATCTTGTAACGGCATTCCCTAAACCATAATCTATGAGAAAATAAGCAGCCAGTGTTGTTACAAGACTGTATAATCCAAAATCCGACTGTCCTAAGTAACGCAGCATGAATGATGTATATAGAAGTCCAAAAATTGCGGTAATAAAGGTGTTGAAATAAGATAGAAAAACGCCAAATCTGATCTGATTTACAATTCGGAGCTTATTTATAAATTCATTAATATGGATGTTGATTTTCATTTTTATTTGTTGTAAGTATTGTTTATTGCCAAAAGAACTTATATGGAACTACTGCTAACTTACTGTCAGGAATTATGTATATAAAATAGGCGAAAAAGAGACATGTGACAATAATATGACTAATGATGTAAATATTACGATTGTAAATGCTTGCAAGAATTTCTGATATAAACAAAATGACAAAAATGTAAAAATAATCTGTAATTCTAGTAAAATTGTCAGATTCTGTAGCGAATAGCTGCATAAAAAAAGCAATGAACATTAAATTGTATAAAACAATATTATTTGAGTTTCTTTTGATAACATTCTTGTAAAATATCAATCCAAAAATTATTATTGTCAAAATAACAATTGATAGATTGTAGCTGTTGCTTGAAACTAAAAATAATGAATATTCATCAAAATAATTTTTTGTAACAAAATTTATTATTATACCTTTAAGTAAAAATAGAATAACATATGATATAAATAAGATTGTTGAATACTTGATAGTAATTTGTTTATGTGAAAGTGGATACGCTACAAGGAAAACGATAGCGGTTTTATGAAATAGTGAGGCGATTAAAACTAATAGAATGAATTGCAAAGCATTTTTATTTTTGAGGAAGATATAGCTGAGGAAAATAATACCATATGCAATTGATTGACGAAGTCCAGAAAATGTGAAAAAATAAAACCCCATAGTTATGTATAGATAAACGCTTACATGAGGAAGAGATGAGTATTTATAAATTCCAACAAAAATAATGCATAAGGATATTAAAGCTATAATTATAAGAAAGACCTGATTGTTTGTTGTAATTAATGATATAAATTTGTTTAATAAAATATACCCATATTCATATCGTTTTTCAAACAATTCTGATTTTAATATATGAGGCATCGATGAAAAGTATTTTAAATATCTTAATGTATCCTCACCAACAGTTGGTTTTCTTAATGCCGCAACGAGAAAAACAGGTATAAAAGCATTTGCAATAAACAAATATCTTGCTTTAGCATAATCAAAGCAAGAGAAAAAATATACTCCCAATATGAAGATTATGATTATTAATAATATATATATTATCATTTAAATTTAAAATCTTTATTAGTCATTATATCAATATATATTTTTTCTAAGGTGGTTGAGACATTCTTAATATTATATTTTGAAGTTTTGAATTTATCCATCTGGCTGGTGCGGCTATGGATATTAAAGCTATTTATTATATGTTCAGCCCATATTTTTGGACTATCTTCTATATTTAGAAAGTCAACCAGTCCAGTGATATTCACATTTTGAGGTATGCTGTTAGATGCATAACACTGTAATCCTGCAGCTTGGGCTTCCAGAAGTGCAATTCCAAATCCTTCATTATATGATGGCATAATAAAACAATCAATTGCTTGCAAGTATTTACTTACATTAATCTGTTTTCCAAGGAAAATCACTTTGCTTGAAAGCCCCATATCTGAAACCAATTTCTTAATCTCTTTGAATTTTTTGCCATCTCCAATTAATAGCAGTATCCAATTATCATCAGAATCTAATATTTCTTTTAAAACGTTTATTATCATTGAATGATTTTTTTCTGTTGAAAATCTGCCAATATGACCCAATATATGTTTATTATCAAGACCTAACTCGTGTCGGGTTTTATTTCGAATATCTTGGTCAAATCTAAAGAGAGATTCATCTATAGCATTGGGAATAATTGTTATATTGTAATTTTTATTTAAATAATTGCCATATAGATATTCCGATGTTTCCATACTACATGCAAAGAAAATATTTGCGTATTTTTTGATTAAATATCTGTAAGGGATATTTAATAGTTTTGAAATAATTCTTGATTTTGGTAAATATTCATGAGAATGAAGAATGCGATAGTTAACTTTATGCAAATATGCCAGAAACAAAGGGACTATAGAGCTATATCCCTGATGACAGTGGATTAAATTGTAATGATTTGATTTTATAATACTATTAATCTGTAATAAATTAAGTATGAAATTTTGTTTTTTTGGAGTAACATGATAAATGTTTGAACCAAGTTTTAGGAATTCGTCTTCAAGTAAACCCTTTTTGTTGCCATGAACAACGAAATCGAATTTTATATAATTATTGTCCATATTAGTATAATAATTATATAAAATCCTTTCTACTCCACCACTATCCAACGAAGACAATATATGCAATACTTTTATATTATGCATTCTTTATACCAGATAAAAATTCTTTATAAAAAGCATCTTTTGTTTTTTTGATGTTTGATTCTGAAAATGATTTAGATCTATCAAAATTCCTGCAACTCTCATCAAGGAGCTTATCAGTAGTAATGTGAGAAAGCATATTCGTCAATTCTTTAACATTTCCCTTCTCAAAAATCATTGATCTATCTATCAATTCTGGAATTCCACCTGCCGAAGCTCCGATACATGGGCATCCTCTGCTCATTGCTTCAATTAATGCTCTTGACAGCCCTTCTAGTTTGCTGGGTTGTATATAAATATCGATGTTATCCAGATAGTTGAATATCTCTTCATGTGGCAGGAATCCTACAAATTCTATTGCATCAGATACATTATATCTATTAGCTATAGATTGAAGATAATCTTGATTTCCATCACCAATAATATGATATTCAAATTTGCAACCTTCTTTGTTTAAATGAGAAATAGCTTTAATTACATATTCCTGCCCTTTATAACGAACATCTACCGACCCAATAGTACATAATTTAATTGTTTTGGATTTATCTAATGATTTGATTTTTTCAAATCTTTTTAATAATATTGAATCATCTGTTATTTGAAGCTTCACATCTGAATTGGCTATTTGTTTACCTAATGTTGGATATCTTTTTTGTAAGAATTCGCCGGTTACATAAGCTACATAAGGCGCTTGTTTTATTGCCTTTCTGGTTAAATACCATATGATTGGTGCAGCAAGTTTTCCCTTAATGCTGTGGTTCCATAATGAATCCCATGGACAGCCTACCATTTCTATAATTATATTCTTCTTGTGCTTTTTTGCAATGTTGCATGCAATTAAACCTGTAATGCTTGGCAATCGAGTTATCGCGAAATCGCTGTTTATTATTTCTCTATTAATGATAAACCTATGTTTTTTGAATAGAGTTAGAATATGAAAAAATGTGAAATGTGGAATTGGTAGAAATGAAATATTATTTCCACTAGCAATATTTCTTGAGTCTATTAAGGAATTTTCACATTTCGTTACTCTTGAAATGACTAACAATCTATTACAATAATTTAGATAACGTTTGAGAATGTTATATGTTAATCTTCCATTAGAATAATAATTGCCATCATTATCCTTGAAAAATTTATGATCGTATATAAAAAGTGCGTTCAAATTATAAATCCCTGGTTTATAATTATACAATATAGCTGTATTTATGCTATTGCATTATTTTTTAACTATAATTGTTAGCATATTATTATTTCTAATCCGTTTTGATTCCTTTTTTTTCTAAAAAATTATTATATTCCTGGTTGATATTATACCATATTGATTCTTGGTTGAAATCCCTTATTACTCTTTCTCTGCCTGCAATCCCATGTGATTTGCGCATATCTGGATCATTTATATAATTATTGATTGCATTTGCAAGCATGATAGGACTTTTGACCGGTACAAGCGTTCCTGTAATGCCATCTTCAACAGCATCAATGCATCCAGGGACATCAGTTGCAACAACCGGTATCTCCATAGCTGCTGCTTCCAGTAAAACATTTGGAAATCCTTCTCTATATGTTGGAAGAACAACGATATCAATAATTGAGTAATAACTTTCAATGTCTTCTTTAAAATTTATTCTTCTAATGTTATTATATAAAGAAATATAATCTAGAACTATTTTATAATTATCATGATCAAGTTCAAATTCTCCTATAATAAATAGGCAAGCATTCTTTTTCACATCTTTCCATGATTCAAGAAGATCAAATATTCCTTTATCAATTGCTATTCTGCCAATATAACCCACAATGACAGCATCATCAGGAATATTATAGTAATCTTTTAGATATTTATATCTACTCATTATTTTATACGGATTAAATTTATCTATTGAATCAATACCATTGCTGCTGCCAGAAAGTATAACTCTTATTTTTTTAGGATTACATATTTTTTCTTCTATTGCAATTTTCATTAATGAATGACTTACGCACAATACTCTATGTGCTAATAGGCAGGATACGCGTTCTGCAAATACAAGTAAAAAACGTCTGTAACCACTGGTAGTCATAAATCTAAATCCTCTAATTGTATACATTCTTATAGGAACTCGCATCAGCCAGGCGCTTATCATACCTAACAAGCCACCTTTGGGAGTATGTGAATGCACAATATGAGGCTTAATTTTAATCATATTCAAACATAATTTATATAAAGATTTTAAATCTTTTAATGGCGATATTCGCCTATACATTTCTACGGGAAAAACATCAATATTTTCCTTTTTGCCAAAGTCAAAAAGTTCGTATTCAGGGGATGAAATTGCAAAAAATTTAAAACCACGGTTTTTAAAATATGTTAATTGTCCAATTAATGACTTAAATGTTTGTGTCTTTGTAGCTATATGAATTAATTTTATGCTCATTTTTGATGTGCCTTATTATAATGTAAAAAGTATAATCATTCCATAAATATACTGATTTTTCAATTATTTATAAATCAATGCAATAATGGTTGTTATTTGTTTTTATCTAAATGCTCATATGCAAATGTAATAATAATGGATATGAGGATTCCTAAAAACATACTAAAAGCAAGGATTTTTACTTTATGAGGATGTGCAGGTTTATTAGGAGCAATAGCCTCATAAATTAGTTCACCGTTGGGCAACATGGAATTTTTTAGTGACAGCAAGGAATAATATCTTTCAGATAGCATATCGTAGGTTCGCTGGAGGGTATCAACCTTTTGCTGTTTTTCAATAAGATTCTTTTCTTTCTCAGGCAGATCTTGTGATTTACGCTTAATTGAATTAATATTATCATCAATAGCAGCAAGTTTAGCTTTAAATGCTGCTCTTAATGCATATGCTTTTGTATACTCATTAAGAAGCTCATCATTATTTATACTTTTATGAGATGATTTATTTTCAGCAAGTAATTCCTTTAATGCATTTATTTGGCTGTTTTTTGCAGATAATGCAGTAATTGCATCAGATCTTTCTATTTGTAGTATTGATAAATGCTGAGCTACACTTGGTATTTCTATTTCGGGCAGAGCAATTCCTGATTTGCGCTTGTATGAAGAAAGATCTGCATTAGCATTATTAAGCTCTTTTTGCAATATTTCCAGTTGCTTCAATGAGTATGATATAACTTTATTTGCCAGTTTTTGCTTTCTATCCAGATCCTGAAATAGATACGAATTTGCAATATCATTAGCGAGTCTAGCAGATGATTGAGGATTGTATGATCTTACTGTAACCTTTAGGATATCAGCAATATTATCTATTTGAACAGCCCATTTTGGCATTTCATTTGTGTTAAAACCTTTTTTCTTGACATCTGCTGGCAATGCATCATAGGCTTTTGATTGAAAAATTTCATTTGAAATAATAACTTTTTGAGTTTCAATTGATTTGCTGCGTGTCAATACCTGAAAATCATCTATAAGGTTTAGCTCGCCATATGGAGGCGCTGTGTTAGAGGCATTTGCAACTACAGCTATTTCAGCAGTAGATTCATAAATCGGTCTTTGTAATAAAATATATGCAACTCCTATTAATACGGTTGCGAATATTACAATAAATATAATTCCTTTGCGTCTTTTGAAGACATCAAGCAGAATATTAATATCTATTGGATCATGATTTGGTGGAGATATGCTGTTATCTTGCTTAGGATTGTCTAATGATGACAGATTATTTTCATCATTACCTAACATATTGTTTTGCATTTAATAAGCTCCAAAAATGTTGTGTTTATTATAACAATTTTAACAACTTTAGGCTATGCAATAATTATATAACTGAATTATAACTTTGTCCAGATAAATGAAGTAATAACAGACATATTAAGTTAAAAAAGCGAAGTTGAGTCTTGTATATCTTGCAAAGAATGCTGATTATGTAGTAACATCCAAGCAAATCTTGGAGAATGTTTGGGGAGAAGAGTATATTGAAGATACACAGACACTGCGTGTACATATTAGTAATCTTCGCAAAAAAATTGAACCCCATCCTTCTGTCCCGCGTTATATTCTTACAGAAACTGGTGTAGGATTTAGATTTTCCATTAATTGAAAATTACAAGAGTAAGGAAGCAAATTAAGATGTCATTACTATATAAGCAAGATTGGGAAGAAACCAAAGAACGTTATGAAACATGGTGGAATCATGAGTATTTTGGTCGATGTGCTATCTCTGTAACTGCTCCAAAGAGGAATGCACCAGATACTGCTTGGCCAGCTTTGCCAGACAGAATTGAGGATAGATGGTTTAATTATGATTTTATTGCACAATCAAATGAATACAGATTGAGTCACACTTTTTTTGGTGGAGAGGCTGTACCGCTTTGGTATCCTGGATATCCTGGATGGTCTTCTATTCCATGTTTTCTTGGGTCAAGCATAGATCTTGATGAAACAACTGGTTGGGTTTATCCTATTATAGATAAGGGAGCTCTTACCGATTATGACTACAATGATTTTATCATTAATGAGCAAAATCAATATTGGGTGAAATGGATAGATATGCTGCACTTTTCGGTTGAGCAGTGCAAGGGCAAAGCTATTCCAACAACCGGAGCATTTGGAGGAGCCGGCGATACACTTGCAGCAATTCGTAACACTTCTAACCTGCTGATTGATTTGATCGAATGTCCTGAATATGTAAGAGAGTTTGATTTAAATTTGATGAGGCAATGGATAGAGGTTTTTGATGTGTTTTATAATATCATTCATGAAACTGCGCAAGGATCCAGCGGATGGTTTCCGCTTTGGTCGCAGGGAAAGTTTTATGCATCTCAAAATGATTTTGCTTACATGATTTCGCCAGAGATGTTTAGAGATATTTTTCTTCCATCACTTGAACTGCAAACAGAATATCTGGATAATACAATCCACCATGTTGACGGAATTGGAAATTTTAATCATATTGATGCTCTTTGTGAGCTGCCAAGAATTCATGCACTGCAAATAGGTCCAGGAGATGGCAAACCAAGTGCGTTACATTATATGGATGTATTGAAAAAGGTACAAAAGCATAAAAAGAACCTTTGGATATCTTTAAGTCCATCAGAGGTAGAAACAGCTCTTGAGAACTTATCGGCAAGAGGATTATTTATTGACACATATTGTGCATCAGAGGATGAAGCAGTAGAATTAATTAAAAATTGCGAAAAATGGTCCAGAGATATTTGACATCAAGCAGCGAATTGGTTGAGCAAAACAAATCTGCCTGATTGTATAACCAGGCAGATTTACAAACAATATAGAAAATCAGTAATTTGCAGTAACGTTGATTTTTCCTGACAAGCCTTTTATTTCAATTATTTCATTAGATGGATCAAATTTATTCCATGCTACTCCATTTATTGTAACGCTTTTAATCTTTGCCTGATTAGGATGTCTAAACCTAACGATTATGCTCTTTGCTTTAGAGCGATCGGGTATTTGTATAACCGCAGTAATTTTTCCATTATCTACATCTGAATTTATGTCATATGCTAATGTGCCAAAGTAGGTAGGTGCATTAGCTACAGATATATATTTCCCCTGCTCTAACCATGATCGAGGAGTACCTTTTGCTATCCATAGTTTATTATCAATTTCCATAACCAGCATGTTGCGGAAATTCTCCAAAAACCAACCAGCTGTGCCGTTATCAGGATGGAGGCAATCATCATAATTTCCTAAATGCCAATGCTCCCACAGCTTTCCATCCTTGCCAACAATAGAAGCATATGCATTTCCCCAAAAACGGAGGAAATTTGGTATATCATCCTGCAGCAAAAAGATATTTGCATTGTGAGATGCTTTTGGCAGTATTACAAATGGCAGCCAGAACCATGAATCATCAGTTGATAATCCTGCTTTTGCACGCGCTGCAGCTTTATTAGCAATTGATTTCTCGTTAATCCCAAGTTCTTCCATAATAGTTAGATTATCAATCATGCGCGGATCATTTGGCTCCAGAACTGCAAATGGTTCGGAAAGTGCAAGAGATCCCTTAAACATGTCACAATCTGGAAACTGAGGCGCTCCCATTTCCGGTCCTGTAAGTCCGCCATTGTATGCCATACGAGAGATATAGCTGTGATACATTCCATCTCTGCCAAGGCGGACAGGAGTTAGTATTTCTTCTTCTTTAATTACACGCTGTATATCTTTGCGGAAGGATTCAGCCTCTTTAAGATATTTCTTTGCATCTTTATCTTTAATATCCTTCAATGCATCTCCAAAACGCTGGATTGCCTGCAACGAAAGTGCATTATCAAAGTAATACCAGTGCCAGTCACAAGTAGGTATGGCGTAATCACCAAGCATGTATGGAGGCATCAATCCTGCGGTGAAAAGATCTTTTCTGTTTGGGATATCCTTAAGATACTGAGTTCTTTGGCGAATTATCCAATCCGCAGCATCCTGTATCCTGCTGCGATTTTTCTTAAACCATTCTTTATCGCCAGTTAAGAAATATCTATCAGCAATTGCAAAGAGCATCCTTCCTGTTGATGAATGCGTTCCATCATGATTATACCCCATGTCATGCCTCATAGAGGTTGCATACTCAAGAGCGCCTTTGCCGTCTACAAAATCGCCATCAGGCTTTACCCCAGGTGATTTCAGGAAGTAGTCGTATATTTTATCTGCTTCACCATGAAGACCAATCATGTTCATTTCATGAGCAACGCGTCCTACTTCATATGCTAATCCACCCCACATATGCTCACCGCGCAATTGATTGGTGGCTGCTCTCCAGGCGTCAGTCCACCCTGCATCAGAAAGATCAACTTTCATAACAGGATCTGGAACTTCTTTGAAAGGAACAAATTCAGAACCTTCCGGGCATGTCCACATTCGAATCTCATTCATCAGTTCATCGAGCGACTGCGCTTCTTTGTGCTCTTTTGTCATTTGACGAATGCTTTTAAGATTCTTAGACTTTAATTCGGTAATATAGCTTTTTACAGTTTGCCGGTTATTTGCTTTTTTAATAAAAACATTGTGCAAAGGTATATAAATCGGACCTTTGTCGAGATCGGTAATCTTGAACGTAAATCCAGATTTGTTAGTTCTTACTGTAACTCTGCTGTCTAACCCCGGACTGCTTTCCGGAGCATAGATAAGAGGAACGATGATACCACGCCGATTTCCGCCGTTATACTTGGATGTAAATCTGTGCTTCGAAGTAACCTTGGTTCCGGTATCACCATCTATAGGTATAATCCTGCCTGCTTTTGCAACATGTGTTTCTATTTTTCCATCAAAATCTACTTTTTCTTTACCCTCAATAAATCCCCATTCGATTTCTACATCCGTTCTTTGCCAATTGCCTAAGTCAGGACCAGTTATGCGAATTTCGGGTATATCTATCTTACTGTCTCTACTAAATACAGCTATCATTTCTGTTGCAGATGGAACTCTCATGTTGTATGCAGCATCCATCAATATGGATGGGTCGCTCTTATATGTCCAGGTTCGCTTATCCTCTGAAACAATTGGATCTGTCATTATCCTATCTACAGTCCAGCCAA
>JAPXND010000044.1:12555-19201 GCA_033808695.1 Armatimonadota bacterium | reverse complement strand
ATTCATTTCATCAAGATCTTTTCCGTGAAACAGCTTTGCAATACATTCTGCACCCACATTGCTCGCGCCTCCCGGCAGCCAGAATCCCTGAGGATGAGCATGGCAGTAAATTCGCCCCAAAGGGTCATTGATTAAACCCTTTGAAACGCCCCTTATAACAAGCGTTGTGCCTATAGTTGTATTCCAGTCGCCAACTTTAGCAGCGCCTGATGCCAAAAATCCGGCAGTTCCATCTGTAACACCGGCAATAACCGCAGTACCTGCATGCAAACCGGTCTCTGCAGCGCATTCTTCGGTAACAGCTCCTATTTTGTTTCCCGGATCAACAACATCCGGCAGTTTGCTTAAAGGAATGTCAAGCTTAGATTCAATAAAATCCGGCCACTTTTTATCAACCAGGTCATATCCAGTTTTCAAGGCATTTGATGTATCAGATACACGGTGATTTCCGCTTAATCTGCCAACTATATAGTCTGCCGCATGAATAAAGCAGTCTGTTTTGTTAAATAAATCGGGCTTATTATGCTTTACCCAGAGGATTTTTGGAAGCGCAAAGGAAGATGCAAATCTGTATCCAAGCTTTTGGATGAGCTTATGCCCGGCAGAATTGCACTCTTCCGCTTCTGCTGCTGAGCGCGAATCGTTATACATTAATGCCGGGTATAAGGGCTTGCCGTTTGCATCTGCAGGAACAACTGTACCCGATGTAGAATCTACCGCAATTGCTGTTATTTGATCAGCTTTTATTCCCAACCTGCTCATTTCTTCTATAACTTCACGCAGACATTTTACAGAAACTAACCACCAACAGTATGGATCCTGCTCAAACCATCCATCGAGAAGTTTAGATATATTAATATTTTCAAATTTTTCGCTGGACTGAGCGATTATTTTTCCATCTGCAGCACATACAATAACCTTAGCGCTTTGAGTACCTATATCCAAACCTATTGTATACATACAACCTCCATAGCATTATGGCTCATACACTATTCCTTAAACCCAGCTATACCTGGATGAGTCATTTCATGCGGTGAAAAAACAGCATCTAGTTTTTCTTGCGTAAACAACCCTTTTTCTATAACTAATGCTTGAATAGTTTTACCAGATGTTTCTGCTTCTTTCGCGAGATTAGAAGCTGTTTCATATCCAACATAGGGTGTTAAAGCAGTGAGAAAAGCAAAACTCTTTTCCAGCAGTCTTAAGCATTCCTCTTTATTCGGCTCAATCCCTTTAATGCATTTATCTGCCAACATAGATGCTGCTGCACCCAGCATATTTATAGATTGGAATAGATTATAAGACATAGCGGGTATGAATGCATTTAACTCAAGCTGACCATTCATTGCACAAAGTGTAATCGCCTGATCATTTGCCATTATCTGAAACGCAGCCTGACTAACTGCTTCTGTGGCCACCGGATTCACTTTACCGGGCATAATAGATGAACCTGCTTGCAGCTGCGGAAGGTTTATTTCACCAAATCCTGCTCTTGGCCCGGATGACAGCAATCTTAGATCTGATGATATTTTAGCAAGATTAACTGCTGCTGTTTTAATAGCGCCGGATACTTCTGCAAATATATCACAATTTTGTGTAGAATCTATTAAATCATCTGCTTGAGTCATACACATATCAGTCAGTTCACGTAAAACATCTACTACCATACAAACATATTTCTTGTCGGCATTTAAACCCGTGCCAATAGCAGTTCCGCCTAAATTTACCTCTTTCAGCCCTTCTTCCATCCTGCACAATCGCTGAGTATCACGCTTTATAGCTTCTGACCATGCCATAAATTCCTGCCCTAAGGTAATAGGTATGGCATCCTGCATTTCAGTTCGTCCCACTTTCAGTATATCAGCAAACTCTTTTCCTTTCATTTGAAGTGAATTATGCAGTTCTATCATCTTTTCATTTGCACGCTTAAGCAAGCGGATTGCTGTAATCTTAACTGCTGTTGGTACAACATCATTAGTAGATTGCGACAAATTTACATGATCAAGCGGATGCACCATGGAATAATTGCCCTTTACACCTTTAAGCAGTTCAATAGAACGATTTGCTATTACTTCATTTATATTCATATTCATTGATGTTCCAGCTCCGCCCTGAAAAGCATCAACTATGAATTGATCATGAAACTTGCCCGATATAATATCATCACATGCAGCTGTAATTGCGCTGCAAATCTGTTCATCAAGATGCCCGGTTTTCATATTAGCTATTGCACAGGCTTTCTTCACAACAGCAAGAGAACGAATCATCTCAGGATGTATATTAAATCCCGAGATTTGGAAATTTCTAGATGCACGCAATGAATGAATACCATAATAAGCATCTGCCGGCACCTCTAAGGCGCCTAAAAGGTCAAACTCTGTTCGTGTGTTCATAATATCACCTATAACTTTCTAAACTTGCGGTAAAATTTACTGTATTCATGATACCTTAATAATATAATCCGAGCAAGTTATTTATATTTGCTATACCAAAATTACTTGCATAATTTGATATATTTGTATATTAAAAATGAACCAGCATGAATATGATTATTATTTGTTTCAATCTGCAGGCATTTTATTATTAATGCAGCGCCCTGCATCAAGCAGGAATATCAAAATCTTTCACTAACAATACTACAAAATAAAACTAGAACCATTGGAGATGCTGAATGGCAAGACAACAACCTATGATGCATGAAAAAGTGGAAGAAATGCTCTTTCACAAAATACGGTCAAGACATGCGGAAATTGGTGTAAAACGATTCTGGGCGGTAAAACCAATAGAATCTATCACCATGCGCATGACAACCAATTATGAAAGAATAGAAGACGCTCTTAAAACAGATGGATGGCACAATATAAACATCGGTGATGAATGGGGTGGGAATGGAGAATTTGCTTGGTTTCGACTTCAGTTTACCGTGCCGGAAGAGTATGCAGGAAAACCTTTGGCTGCTATTCTAAAACTCGGACTGCATGGCTGGCTGGGGGGAGAAGGATGCCTTTTTATCGATGGTGTTCCATATCAAGGAATTGATAGAAATCATCCCGAGGTAATACTCTCAAAGAATGCAGAAGCCGGTAAGAAATATGATCTGATTATTGAGTGCGTATCTACCGAAGTGTGGCGGTATCAAACCGGTAAAGTAAAGCTTGAGCAGGCTGAAATAGCTGCAATAAACCAGAATGTATGGGATTACTGGTATGACCTGGGACTTCTAATAAAAATAGCGGAAGTCCAAAAGCAGGATTCACGCAGACGCGCAACTATTGTCAGAACTGTAAACAAAAGTGTAGATCTTTTTGACATGGAAACAACCGATTTTTCAGAGCTTTCTGCAGCGGCAGATGCAGCCAGAGATATAATTAAACCGTTATACGCTCTGCCGGCTGAAGCAAGCTCAATGGAACTTGCATGTGCAGGACATTCTCATATAGATGTTGCATGGCTATGGCCATATGCCGAAACGATAAGAAAATGCTCCCGCACATTTTCAACAGTCGACCGGCTTATGGATGAGTACCCGGAATACAAGTTCACCCAAAGTCAGGCGCAGATATACGAATTCACAAAAGATCATTATCCCGAATTGTATGAAAAAATTAAGAAACGCGTGTCAGAACGGCGATTTGAACCTCAGGGAAGCATGTGGGTAGAAGCCGACTGCAACATTAGCTCAGGTGAATCGCTGGTAAGGCAGATTCTTCTTGGCAAAGGATATTTTCTAGATGAGTTTGGTATAGAAACAAAGTGTTTCTGGCTTCCCGACGTTTTCGGATACAGCGCCGCTCTTCCACAAATCATTAAACGTGCCGGCATCAACTACTTTATGACAATTAAAATAAGTTGGAGCCAGTTTAACAGATTCCCTTATTCATCGTTCTGGTGGGAAGGCATTGACGGCACCAAGGTGCTTGCTCACTTTCCTCCCGCAGACAACTACAATGCACGAATTGACCCAGACGAATTATGGAAGAGTGCAAATGACTATATAGAAAAAGACAGATCTGATATAGCGCTTCATTCTTACGGCTGGGGTGACGGTGGAGGCGGACCAGATAGAACTCATCTGGAGCATCTCCGCAGAGCGGCTAACGTTGATGGCCTGCCCAAATGCACTCCTATGTGGTCATCCGATTTCTTTGAACAGCTTGAGCAGAGAAGCGAAGGACTGCCGTCGTGGGTGGGTGAACTCTATCTTGAATACCATAGGGGCACTTACACCACACAGGCAAAGAACAAGCTGTATAACCGCCGTTCTGAGTTTTTGATGCACGATGTTGAAATGATGTCAGCATTATCCTGGTTTTTAGCTGGAAAAGCATATCCTTCAGCAGAAATAGTAAAAGCCTGGAAAATCATCTGCAAAAACCAGTTCCATGATGTTATTCCCGGTTCTTCGGTTACGGATGTATACAAGGATTCTACAGCCGACTATATGGAAGTCTTCCGCACTGGTGGAAATATGCTGGATGATGCAATAAATTCTCTAACCAAAGCTCAAGAGAAAACTCAAAATATTACCGTATTCAATACTCTGTCTTGGGATAGAAATGATGCATTTAAGGTTAAGGTTGATGGTGATGCATCCAATCTATGCGCTGTAGATGCCGATGGAAATCAACTTCCTACCCAGCCAGTTGCTGATGACTCGACCTCTGTATGGGTAATGCCGGGAGCTGTTCCAAGCATTGGCGCAATTGAATACAGTCTGGCAGATGGAGTTTATAACGCTGCTGATAAATGTATTTCTGTATCTGCTGCAAGTTTAGAAAACAAATACTACAAAGTATCATTAGATGAAAATGGTTTGATATCATCAATATACGATAAAAATGCAGGCCGTGAAGCTGTTCCGGAAGGTGCAAGAGTCAATGTGTTCCAGCTGTTTGAAGATAAGCCTATAAGCCCTGATGCCTGGGATATTGAATTTTACTATCCTGACAAATGCCAAGAGCTGACGCAGCTTGAAGAGATTACTGTTGCAGAAGATGGACCAGTGCGCGGCTCAGTGAAGATTGTGCGAAAGTTTGGCGCTTCGGAAATAGTTCAAAAGATAGTGCTGTGGGCAAATAATCCACGAATAGATTTCGAAACCCAAATCAGCTGGCATGAGAACAAAAAGCTCCTTAAGGTAGCATTTCCAGTTGATGTTCATGCCAATACTGCCAGATTTGAGATTCAGTTTGGCAGTGTAGACAGACCAAATCACAAAAATACAAGCTGGGATTTTGCAAGGTTCGAAGTTGCAGCTCAGAAATGGGTGGATATGTCTCAGGCAGATTATGGTGTAAGTTTGCTAAATGATTGCAAATATGGATTCGATGTGCAAGACAATGTGCTCCGAATGACTGTTCTGCGAGCTACTACCAATCCGGATCCGTATGCTGATAGAGGTGATCATACACTTACTTACTCACTTCTTCCGCATAAAGGTGATTGGCGGGCTGCAGAAACAGTTCGTCGTTCATACGAATTGAATGTCCCAATAATTGCATCATGTTCGCAATTATCAATGGAACCCAAAAGCTATATCTCAGCCGATGCTCCGAATGTGGTAGTAGAGACAATCAAAAAAGCTGAGAAGGAAGATTCTTTGATAATAAGAATGTATGAGGCTCATGGCATTGATGCAGATTTCAGCATGAAATTTGCATTTGATATCGGCAAAGCATATGAGTGTGACATAATGGAAAGAAATCTGCAGGAAATAACGAAGGAATTAAATTCCATACCGCTCCGGCTTAAACCATTCGAAATAAGAACAATCAAGATAATGCCAAAATAGGCTGATTAATATGGCTGTCTCTCGTTCTATATGGGAGGGCAGCCATACTATTAATATCGCTCAACCTATAATTGACGAAGAG
The DNA here is from genome assembly GCA_033808695.1 of Armatimonadota bacterium. Classification (GTDB taxonomy): domain Bacteria; phylum Armatimonadota; class UBA5829; order DTJY01; family DTJY01; genus JAPXND01. Next base: position 13,328 of record JAPXND010000044.1, on the reverse strand, counting down.
TCGGGAGAATGCTTGATTGAGTTAGCCATACTTTGCTCCCAGCCTTTCACCGCATAACAATACTTGCAGCCATGCAAGCATGTATCATATTGACCAATGTCTTTGCTTGGTATGCATCCACATTCCTGCCGTTGGTTTCTATCCTTTGTTGATGTTACATCAATTCCAAACACTTTGCATATGTATACATCATCAATACATTTGCCAGGTTTGATTCCATGGGATGATAAATCTACAGCTTCAGCACAGCTGTATATATCTAAACCAGCGTTATTTGCGATGTCAGCTATTTTATCCAATAAATTTATAAAACCCTGATCTTCAACATTATATGAGAGATATTCTACATGAGCTTCCTTTAATCGTCTCTGAGCAGCTCTATATGTATCCGCAATGCTTATCATCACCCGGTGAGTATGAGAAGCTAAACTTTCTGCAATCCTTTGAAAGCGTTCAACATGATAATCAAAAGGCGTGATATTGGAAATTAGAATTGGGTCATATCTCCATATTACCTTTACTGGACCTATTTGGTCAGCCAGGCGAATGAAAGCGTTAATAGAATCTTCAAGTGAGGGTGTAAATGGTTCAATATCAGTAGGATATCCATTGATTGTGTAATGGAAGAAATAGTTAAATCCTCTCTCATTAAGTTTGTAAAGGCGCTCCAGCATCGGAAAAACATTCTTGGTCCAAAACACTATAACATCCACATCCTCTGGTTTAAGAGAAACGCAGGAAACCTTGCTGGGATTGAATGGATTGGGCACATT
>JAPXND010000044.1:0-12545 GCA_033808695.1 Armatimonadota bacterium | reverse complement strand
ACCATTTTGAATAGAACGCCGGAATATCGGTCCGCCTGCTGGCGCTAATAATCATTTTGTTTACCTCAACCTAACACAATATTCATATTACAATGAATTCCATAACTATTATACAATTTTCCTTGACACATTTGTATAGGTGGGGTAGAATCAAAGATATTTAAATTACACTATTTTACCACTTTACAAGATAATCCAAACAGGAGATTTACATGAGCGCCAACACACCTCCCACCAACGTTATTTTTATTCTCATCGACAGCTGCAACAGACACTACCTTTCGCCTTATGGATGCAAAACTGTACATACACCAAACATACAGCAGCTTGCAGACCGCGGAGTTACATTTACCAACCATGTTATTGGTTCTGCACCCTGCATGCCCGCCCGTCGTGAGATAATGACTGGCAGACAAGAGTTTCTGTTCCGTGGCTGGGGGCATCTGGAGCCATATGATATACCGATGGCAGTCAGATGCCGACAGTCGGGCGCTATTACTCAAATGATAACAGATCATTATCATTACTGGGAAAACGGCGCTCACGGCTACATTGAGCATTTTGATGGATGTGAGATGTTACGCGGTCATGAGTTGGATTTTTGGAAAACAGAACTGCAGCCAAATGAACCTCAATGGGTAGACGCCATTAACAAATATCGTCCGGGATGGGGAACCCGTTATTATAAAAATGTTGCAAAGTTTAAAAGCGAGGATGATTTTTTCTCTCCTAAAGTATTTACAAAAGCAGCCGAATGGTTAGATACAAATTATAATCAGAAGAAGTTCTTTCTGCATATTGAAAGCTTTGATGTGCATGAACCATTCCATATTCCTGAACCATATAAATCAATGTATACGGATGATTTAAATCCCGAATACACCTGCTGGCCTCCATACCAAGATAATGCCCAGCGATTGAATTTCCTCCGCAATACATCAATGGCTGAACTTGCATATATACGAGCTCAGTATCAGGGCAAATTAACTATGCTTGATAAAGCCCTTGGCAAGGTTTGGGCAATGATGGATAAACATAATTTGTGGGAAAATACTTCCGTAATACTCACCGCCGATCATGGACATGAGCTGGCAGAAGCGATACGCAGTATAGATGAAATAGACAGCCAGGCGCGAGACCATACGCTGCGAAACCCATTCGGCAAACATCATCCGCACTATCTCAGCCATGCAAACATTCCGCTTTTGGTATGGCATCCGCATCTCATGAACGGCGGAAAGAGAATAGACAGTCTTACCTGCACTGTTGATATGTATAATACGGTGCTGGATATGATAGGCTTTGGCAGCGATAATACTTTGCACAGCCACTCCATTCTTCCGCTTCTGTCCGGTGAAAAACAGACAAGAGATTTAACCTACTGGGGAACATTTGCCGAGGGAATATGCTGCACAGATGGTAATCATGTTTTATTGCAGGGTTATAACTCTCAATCGCCGCTTAATTTGTATACATCTCTTGCTGTTCCGCCGGGAGCAAATGCCAAATTCGGAAAGTTTATTCCTAATGTTGACTGTATGGGCTGGCAGATACCGTTGGGACATACTGGCGACTTTCCGTCTATAATGTATAATCGCAATGACCCGTTGTTCAATGAAGTTAATATCATAGATTCCAAGCCTGATACAGCAGCCGCACTTCGCAGACGCCTCCGTGAGCGAATCAGTGAAGACGGCTGTCCGCCGGAGCAGTTTGACCGGTTGGGATTATAGTTTTTCAATACCTGCAGGCTGTATAATATAGGCATACCGAAAGGAGATTAACAGTGTTGAATATAAAATCCCAGATTATTATAGCTGCACTATTCACTCTTATATCGGCAATACCGGCAAAGGTCTCATATGCACCAACTGGCGACATACTTGAGCTTATAGATGTTACCCGTATTCCTTATCTTAAAGATTCTCAATCTATAATGATGTCAAGTTATGATAGAACCGGCGGCAATGATGATGGCTTTGAAAAACTAGGCATCACAGGTTATATTCAAGAAATAAGAATATCCAAAGGGTAAATAACATCACTCAACATGCAGGTTAGAATATGAATAATACAGCATCACCTTATTTTCTCCAAGAAGCAATAGATCTTGGTTTATCAGCAATTAACAATCGTTTGGATTCTGAGCAGAACAACAGACCATACTTCATGATTGAGCTCTCCGAAACTCCAAAGCTAATCCATGATATATGGGATATGAGTGATATGTGTTCTCGTTATGCTGATGCTTTCATTCTTGGCAGACAGGTTACAGGAAATCCGCTTTATAAAGATACTGAGAATGACATCAGAACATTGCTTTATAACAGCGATCCCTATGCAGAGCCTTTTATGGCTGGCAGGATGCTTATTGCATATGTAGATCTCTTCCTTAAAGAGCGTTCTGTTGAATCGCAAATGCGAGTAACAAGGCTGATTGAATTAATAAAATCGAAGCTGACATACGAAGATGACTATGCCTTCTTCTTTAAAGCTCCTGATGGATGGACATCAAAATCAGCTCCGATATTTGGAAGTTTTCAGTTTTACCCAACATATCCCATAGGCGGAGTAATGCTTGCACTAGCAAGATATTTGGAAGATGTGAATGATAAAACTGCAGAGGAAATGCTGGAACGATTGACCATATTCGTCCTTAATAAGAGCGGCGTATTCGATGCAGATGGCGCCTATTATGGACATACACATTCTGGCGGAATATTAACTTCAGCGGCTGCAATTTTTAGAAGATCCTTGTATACCGGCAGCTTCGAGCGTGTTAACCATATGATGAAAACGCTTGAATGGACTCTCACACACTGCAGCAGCTGGGGATGGGTGCCCGATGGGCTTGGCAGCCCTGATCCATCATGCGAAACATGCTCCATTACGGATGCTCTGCATTATATCCTGCTTGCTGCCAAATATGTAAATCCCGCCTATTACGATGTTGCTGAAAGATTTACACGCAATCAGCTTATGGGGAATCAGTTTAACTCTGTATCTGCACTCCCTATAGAAAATTCTAAGGCTAATGAACAAATCATTAAGGCAGTAATAGGAAGCTGGGCATCATGGTCGCTTCCAAACAGCTTGGATAATGGACTTGAGCATATAGAAGGATGCTGTTTAGGTTCGGGCATCCGCGGATGTTTTCTTGTATGGGAGAATGTAATTGAATATATAAATAATACTGTTATTGTAAATATGGGAATATCGCGCAATTCACCATGGGCAGAAATTAAAGACTACAAGCCTTGGCAGGGAAGAACTGATGTAATTATGCACAAACCTGCTTCTCTAAAACTAAAACTGCCTGATTACGTGGATTTTCAGGAATTCACCCTGCTGATTAATGACAAACCTGCCCCCATAAGGAAGCAGAGGGGGAATTATGCATTAATAGATCGGCTTTTTGAAGGCGACAGGGTTTCTCTCAATTTCCCGCTGGATGAACAAACCACACTTGAAACTATTTCCGGCACAGAATATGCTGTAACCTGGCATGGAAATAATGTAACCGATATCAATCCAAAAGGAACAAAATATCCCTTATACAATCACATAGAAATCAATAATGCCTGCAGCTTTGAATTTGCATCTAAATATCAGAAACAGACAGGCGGACCAATACATTATTAACAAACTGAAATTAAACTTCTCTACAAGTTTGATAAACAATGTTAAGGGCATTGACCGCTGTCAATCAATGCCCTTATACTATCCTTCAATTCACTGCATCAAACATTCCATGGAAGAAATTCCGAATCACCGGTTAGCTTCCATGCAGCAATTCTCAATTTTCGCGGAACATCTATCCCATAAGGACACTTTCCATGTATCGACTTTGGATTCAGGTCTTTTGGCACTTTCACCTTAAGCTTGGAATATCTCTCCTGAGCAAGCCCCTGATTGCCAAACCAGAATCTTAACCGCTCTCTTAGTGCATACTCAGCCGGATCGGGAATATTGCCAGTATACATCTGTCTATCAAAGTATCCTTCCGCTGCAAATATCGACTTAATATCCAGCCCCTGGTCGCTATCCAAACATTTGGCACACTGTCGGCACACATAACCGGCATATTCAGGAGCAGTTTCATATAAATCCTGCTTCTCATCTTCTGCCATTGGCTTAAACGATTTTGCCTGCTTTATGTTTTTCTTCAGCATATCCATGTTATTGTTTCCGGCAGCAATCGAATCTACCGGCACGCTCCATACCCACCTCAAAGCCTTTGATGCATTCTTCCATAGCAATCCGTCTGCTATCGGCTTCATAGCAATAACACCCATGCCCTGCTCTCTGCAATATGGCAGAATCCGCTTGTATATCATTGGAAAATTGAAATAATCGTAATAGTTTATCCATTCCATCATTGCATCAAATTTGTATGAAGTTATTGCCTGATACAGCAGCTCCGGACTATGGGCTGTTACAGAGACAAAACGGATTTTGCCTGCATCTCTTGCTTCCTCTATGGCTTCCATAGCTCCATTGGGACCTAGAACTGTATCCAGTTCAGACTTCTGAGTAAGACAATGGACGAACAAATTATCAATATGATCAGTCTGCAGATTTTTTAAGCTGGCATCTATACCATCTGCTGCTTCTTTTTTGGTTCTGAAATGCGTTTTGGTTGAGAGGAAACACTCATCTCTTCTGGTTTTCATTACCTGACCGATTTTCTTTTCGGAATCACCATATGAAATGGCGGTTTCTATAAAATTTCCACCTTCATCCAGATAATAATTCAGCATTCTTTCCGCATCAGACGGCATAACTTCTACAAGATGAAATCCGCCAAATGCTAAAATTGATACACTCTCACCAGTTTTTCCAAGCTTTTTTCGCGGAATACCGTATTTCTTATCCATTTTGTCTTCTTCATCAGCTAAAGTTGGACCTTCTAACGACATTGCTGCTGCACTTGCAGCAGCAAGTGTAATAAATTTGCGTCTTGTTACTTTCAAAATAGAACACTCCTTTATTTGCCAAATAATAAACCGCCGGCTTGATTGAACCTTTATGGTAAATAGCTGTGATTATGCATCACTCACAGTATTCGGTGGAACAATTGCACATTTCATTCCCAATATCTTATATCTTCTCAATTTCTATAGTTGATGATGCTGGAAGCGCCAATCCTGCTGCCACCTGCATTGATTTAAATATAGCCGATGGAACGATGCATCCGGGACAGCAAGGTTTTGTATGTTCTGCTGTTTTGGTGAAAATAACTCCATCCAATCCGTCGCCCAGCTCCTGATATGCATCTATTTCTGGTATATCCAATGCAAGCCCTTGTATATTAGGACATCCGCTTTCTATATTGAATGAAACCATCTGCATATCATCGCATTCAGCTGTGATATTTGTTGCAAATCCACATATTCCTGCATCTACTTTTGTTTTAACCATGTATACACCTGCCTCTAAATATTATACACGATTCTATACATCATATTATCATATGTCAACCTTATCAGCTGTAATATTTGACAAATTTTCTTTTCTGAAGTATTATTCTATTGCATACCCTATGGGGTATATGGAGTGATGAATGACTAATTCTGATTTGAATACTATAAATAATGACCTGCTGCTTAGACTTAGAAAAGTAGAAGGGCAAATTCGCGGGTTGCAGAATATGATTCAGGAAGGAAAAGACTGCCCGTCCATTATAACACAGCTGAATGCAGCAAGAGGCGCCCTTGATAAAGTTGGATTAATAATTCTGAGTGAGAAGCTTAAAGACTGCATAGCATTTAAAGACGATACAAACGCAATAGATGACAGCGCTTTTGATGAAGTGATGAAATTATTAGAAAAGCTTATATAATAAAACAAGATATGGGCTGGATGTTAAATCAACCCATACCTTGCTGTTTGTTATATGGCGTTTACGGCTTTAAGCCAGCATTGGGCAAGAAGCGCATTCCCCGCCGGAAAGAGATGTACGCCATCCGGAGACCAATGCAGCCCGTCTTTTCTTACACAAGCCTCGGCAAACATTCCATCAGCCGGCACAAGAACCGCCTTAAATTCGCGAGCTAATCTTCTTACAATATCAATCTTCATGTCAAGCAATGGACGCATTCGCTCATACTCTTCGGTTATCGGCATTATAAACGGTTCTATCAGAATAATTCCCGCACCCATTGCTGCTGTCTGAGACAAAATATCACGCATAGATTCTTCATACTGCGCTGCATTTATATCTGCCCACCAGGTATCATTGATGCCTATCAGTATCGATACCCAGTTTGGCTTAAGATCCAGGCAGTCTTCCTTCCAGCGCAATTGCAATCCCTTCGAAGTATCTCCACTTATCCCACGATTAAGGAATTTTACGTTATGATTAGGATATTTTGCCATAAAGACCGCTGCTGCTATCATAGCATACCCGGGGCCTAAATCATTCCCATCTTCTCTGTTTCGTCCTGCATCAGTAATACTGTCACCCTGAAAAAGGACAACAGAATCTTTTTGAAAAATTGGTTTCATTTTCTTACTCCATCTTAATTTAACTATTTTTTATCAGCTTTTGGTAATTTTACATCAGGATCTTTTATGTTGTCTTTTATTATATGACCCGCTTTTTTATCATAAATAACAGCGCTCTCGGTGTGATGCCTAAAAATGTTATCTTTTATAATCCAGTTATTGCATCTATACAGCTCCATAGCATTTTTATGCTTGATGGTATCAGAAGACCAGCTGAAAAATTGATTGGATGTAAAAGTTGTTTCGTTCATATCATAAGCAACTATTGCCGAATATCCGCCGAATTTATCTTCTGAATTGGTATGTATAGTGTTGCCAACAAAAATATTATACATATTCCATGATTTTTTGTCTTTATCGCCAATAATAACTCCGCTTTCTCTGCTGTTTTCTATGCGGTTGTTTTCATAACGGTTAAAATTGGAATTAAATATCTTAATTGCTGTTATGTTGCTCCAATGGTAATTCATGCTGTATGTACCAGCGGAAGAATTGTCCAACACAACTCCTACACGCGGGAACTTCCCGTCTGGACCACGGCCTATCTGATTCCCAAAAATCAGGAAGTCATTATTGTGGCTGCTGTATAGCTGCTCACCATGATTTCCTTGTATCCAGCAATTGCTTATTGTATTAGATGAAAATGGTTTATCTTTAATGCCTTCAAACCTTATTCCGCTGTCTGCAAAGAATCGGAGATAGCAATAATCAATCATGTTGATGCCAGACCATTCACCCTCTTTAAAAACAATCCCAGAACCGGATTTGGCATTATAATCACCTTCAACAACTATATTTCTCACTCCGCAATTATATAATGAACCTACAAACTCTATTGCGTTGCCATCTCCAATTTTCTTTATAACGGTATTCCAACCGCTCCCCATTATCATAACGCCACTGTGTTTGATAACGATTGTATCTTTGATTTCATATGTGCCGGGAAGCAAAACTATTGTTCCGCCTTTTTTGCCAATTCGAGATACGGCATCCAATAACTCTGCGGAGGTAAAAACTTGAGCGAAAACCGGTCTATCTGAATTTGGCGGTGAGGGTTTATCTTCAGAATATGCTCCCATAATCACCGTTAGCGTTAATATCGATGCTATTAATACATTTTTCATCATTATAAAACACCCCTTTATTCCAAAATGTTGTCTTTTATTATGTTTTTGTCCTTTGTATTATAGACCAATGGCTTCTCGGAATTATGATAGAACTGATTGTCTTTAACAATCCACTTAGTGCATCCATCATGAATGATAAGCCCCGATTTATGCTTATAATTGTCGCTGTCCCAGCTGAATATTTGATTGGAGCAAAATGTCATGCTGTGAGTTTTGAATGCCTCTACCGCCGCATATTTTCCGGAATCGCCCATTGAATTAGTATGCACTATGTTTCCGGTGAAAATGGTTAGATACTGACCTTCATCGCTCTCCGGAGATCCAAAAATGACCCCCTCTTTTCTGCTGTTTTCAAAACGATTATTCTCTATACGGTTATAGTGGGAAGCAGTCATACGCATGGCAACCTCATTCTCCCAATGGAAGTTCAGTGTATAAACTCCAGCAGATGAGTGATCCAACACTACACCTGTTCTTGGGGCAAGATCCTTTTGTCTTTGATGAGCGCCAAATTGATTCCCCATAATCAGGAAATCGTTGTTATACTGACTCCAAAGCTGGTCGATGTGATTATCAATAAAATGACAGTATTTCACCACATTTGATGATTGCCCGCTGTCGCTTATGCCCTCAAACCTTAAGCCGGATACGGTATTATTAGCTATTCTGCATGTATCAACAGTGTTTGATCCGCATATACCCTTAAATACGATACCAGATCCTGTTTTGGCTGATGGGTCTCCATTTATGCAGAGATTTCTGACAAATGAAAATCCGCAATTGACGAATTCTAAAACATTGCCGTCACCTTTTTTCTGAATAGTAGTATTCCAGCCGTTCCCTATAACATTGAATCCGTTTGCATCAGAAAATCTGATGGTTTCATCAATAAGATAAATACCCGGTTTAAGAACTATTGTGCCGCCCGATGTTTCAATGCTCTTTGCTGCTTTAATCAGCTCTTCGGCGCTGCTTACTTCCCAATAATTCTTTGCATCCTCGGCATTGCAGCAGAGTATTGATGCCATAAATAGTGAAACTGTAAATATTGACATATAAATACGCATTTATTCCTCCCTGAATTTATGTGTAAGTTACACTGTATATTGTTTATATCCTTCATTTTAGTAATTATTCCTGGCAATGATTTATTGTTTCTCTTCTACAATAAAAATTACGGTATCGGCAAATAATTGGGGAAAGAATTTTACGATGCTGTAGCCGCCATTCTCAGCAGTATGAATAGGTATCTCCTTCAGAATCAACAATCCCGCCTTCTTGCAGAAATCGCGGAAGTCTTCGATTGTTGTAAGGCGAATATTTGGCGAGTCATACCATTCATATGGAAGTCTGGGACTTTTTGGCATCCTGCCCATTACTGCAAGCTGCCATCTTATAGACCAATGAGCAAAATTAGGAACACTGATAATACACTTTTTACCTACCCGTGCCATCTCTTTAATTAGAAGAAGCGGATTGCGTAAAACCTGCAGTGTGTTTGTTAATATAACATAATCAACAGATTTATCCGTATAGTCAGCCAAACCCTCATCTATATCGCCCTGATGGATATTAAACAATCCCTTTGCTACGCATGATTGGATGCAGGCTTCCGACAGTTCCACACCTTCCGCCCGCACATTTTTCCATACCTTGAGCGCTTTTAAAAGATCGCCGTTGCCGCACCCTAAATCCATCACGCGGCTGTTTTCTTCAATCAAACCTAATATAACTCTGTGTTCAGGAGCAAGCTGTATTTCAGTGCCGTCATCAAGCTTCACGATATATATTGACATGTATTATTTTCCATCGCTTCCGTATTTCAAAAAGTTAGTTATTAAACTTGTCAGCTGGTCATATTCAAGCAGGAAGCCGTCATGACCTTTGTTGCTCTTAATTTCAGTGTAAATAGTATCAATATTGTTCCATCTGAGTGCGCTGACTATCTCTTTAGACTGATATGAAGGAAACAGCCAATCTGATGAAAGCGATACAATCAAAAACCTTGTTTTTACATTTGCAAAGGCTTTTTTAAGAGATCCAAACCCATTGCTTAAATCAAAATAATCCATAGACTTTGTGATATACAAGTATGAGTTGGCATCAAACCGCTTCACAAAACTGTCACCCTGATGTTTAAGATAGCTTTCCACCTGAAATTCCGTTGCAAAATCGTAACCATATTCGGCGCTGTTTTGCAGGCGTCTTCCAAATTTATTGTGCATGGATTCATCAGACAGATAGGTGATGTGTGCAATCATTCGGGCAAGTGACAACCCCCTGTGCGGCGTTGTTTTTCCATAGTAATCGCCATTCATCCAATCCGGATCGGACATGATTGACTGCCTGCCCACCTCATTGAATGCTATTGCCTGTGCCGACAGCTTGCTGGTAGTTGCAATTGGAACGGCAAGACACACCATCTCCGGATAGCTGACTACCCATTGAAGCACCTGCATTCCTCCCATTGATCCGCCCGCAACACATAGAAGCTTTTTTATCCCCAGATGGTCAATAAGAATCTTTTGTGCATCTACCATATCTTTAATTGTAACTACTGGAAATGAAAGCCCATAAGGACGTCCGGTTGCCGGGTTTATAGAACTGGGACCGGTAGACCCCTTGCATCCGGATATAATGTTTGAACACAAAACGAAATATTGATTTGTATCAAACGCTTTTCCCGGACCTATCATTTCATCCCACCAGCCAGGCTTTTTATCATCTTCAGATAAGTATCCGGCAGCATGTGCATCAGATGTTAGTGTATGAACGATGAGTACAGCGTTGCTTTTATCCTTATTCAATTTGCCATATGTTTCATAGGCAAGTGTAATGGGACCAAGTTTTCTTCCGCATTCAAGCACCATTTCATTTGGCGGCTCTGCAAAAGTAAAATATTGTGTTTCTACTATTCCTACAGACCTTTTATCTATTTTCATTAACGGTTCCTATCATCAGCATCAATTTTGTGATTTTTCTAATGCCTGATCTATATCGGCAATAATATCTTCTACATTTTCAATACCCACCGACAATCTAAGAAAGTCTGGAGTAATTCCACCTGCCAGCAGCTCTTCTTCGGTAAGCTGTTGATGTGTTGTGCTTGCCGGATGTATTATTAATGATTTTGCATCTCCCACATTGGCAAGATGAGAAAGCAGTTTAACGGAATTAATAAACTTTATTCCCGCCTGTTTGCCGCCTTTTATGCCAAATCCTATCATAGATCCAAATCCATTGCTAAGGAACTTGCATGCATTGTCATAGCTTGGATGCTCCTTCAATCCCGGATAGCTCACCCATGATACATAATTGTGTGCACTCAGAAAATCTGCCACTTTCGCAGCATTAGAACAATGTCTCTCCATTCTCAGCGACAGCGTTTCTATACCTTGAAGTATAAGAAATGCATTAAACGGACTTATTGCCGGTCCTATATCACGCAGCAATGAAACCCTTGCTTTTGCCGCATATGCCAAATTTCCAAATGCTTCACCAAACACCATATTATGATAGCTTGGATCTGGAGCTGAAAATTCGGGAAATTTTCCATTATTCCAATCATAATTGCCGGAGTCGATAATTATTCCACCCAGCGACGTTCCATGCCCGCCAAGCCATTTTGTAAGTGAATGAATAACTATATCTGCACCATGTTCAAACGGTCGGCAGAGGTATGGCGTAGCAAAGGTATTGTCTATTATTAACGGTATGCCTGAACTATGCGCAATCTCCGCAATCAACTTTATATTTGTTACATCAAGCTTGGGATTGCCAATAGTTTCTGCATATAGGCACTTTGTTTTTGGAGTAATTGCCCTTGCAAAGTTTTCGGGATCAGAGGAATCTACAAAATTCACCATAATCCCCATGCGTTCCATTGTATATTTGAACAGTGTATAGGTTCCGCCATAAAGAGATGATGCAGAAACCACCTCATCACCAGATTTAGTTATATTCAATACTGCCAATGCTTCTGCAGATTGACCAGATGACACAGCAACTCCTGCAATTCCGCCCTCCAATGAAGCAACTCTTTTTTCAAGCACATCGGTAGTAGGATTCATCAGCCTGGTGTAAATGTTGCCGTCCTCTGTTAACGCAAAGAGTGATGCTGCATGTTCCGTATCCTTAAAACTGTATGACGAAGTTTGATATATTGGCACCGCTCTCGACCCGGTAGTCGGATCGGATTCCTGTCCGGCGTGCAGCGCCCTTGTATCAAAGCCATATTTGCTATCCATTATCTCTTCTCCTATTTTCATAAAACCATGGAATGTATAAGTTTTTAACAAATAATTATCAGGTGTTTACATATTGAAATCAGTTATTTATAATAATCAGTATAACAATTTTAGCTTCTTACTGCAATATAACGATTATAGTATAGTCGGTTGATTATTATTGCATCAATCATAATGCTGAATATACTTAAAATATTCTGATGCATCTTTTTAAAAACAACTAAAAGTATTATACTTGTATAAATTGTCATAACTTATCATTCTAAGTGTTTAATCTAACATTGGGCATCTATGAATAACAAAAAACTTGCAAGCAGACAATTAGGTGTAACACCAAGGGCGATAATTACAGCTATTCTCCTTATTCCAATAAACAACTATTGGATATTCTATACCGAGGTTGTGAGATATGCAGGACATCCAACAACCATTTCTTTATTCTACAATGCGGTTTTCATCCTTCTATTGCTCGTTGCAGCTAATACACTGCTGAAACGCTTCATGCCGTCGATGGCATACTCCCAGGGCGAATTGCTCACTATTTACATCATGATAAATATCGCTTCTGCGCTTGCAGGACATGACATGATAGAAGTGCTGATTCCCGGGCTAAGTTATCCTTTCAAATTTGCAACCCCGGAAAATAAATGGGCATCTAAATTTC